>JBBSQT010000237.1:0-4080 GCA_038243775.1 Actinomycetales bacterium
AATGGGGTGTTTTTCACAGACGCTGTCTCACTTTCCGGGCCGGGGGGCCGTCCCTCCGGCCGGGGTGAATGGACGTCCGTGCTAGTTGGCCCAAAAGGGGTAGTCCGTATATCCGGCAGGGCCCGGCGTGTAGAACGTGGACGGGTCGGGCTCGTTCAATGGCAGCCCTTCCTGCCACCGGCGGGCCAGATCCGGGTTGGCCAGGGCAGGACGGCCAACCACTACGGCATCCGCCCAACCATTCTCGGCGACAGCGACGGCGTCCGCGAGGCTGGTAACGGTCCCAAAACCTGTGTTCATCAGGACGGGGCCAGCAAAACGGGTGCGCAATTCCTGGACCAGTGCGCCTGAAGGATCCTTATGCAAGATACTCAGTCCCGCCAATTCCAAAGGGGCGATTCCGTCAACCAGGGCTGAGTACGTGGCCAGGGTCTCGGCAGGATCGGTTTCGAATGCGCCCTGGACGTTGTGTTCAGGGGAGATGCGCAGCCAGGTGCGGCCGGCTCCGATGGCCTGGGCCACGGCTGTGACTGTCTCAATGACAAAGCGGGCACGGTTTTCCGGGCTCCCGCCGAAGGCATCGGTTCGCTGGTTGGCCGAGGG
This sequence comes from Actinomycetales bacterium, assembly GCA_038243775.1. Taxonomy (GTDB): domain Bacteria; phylum Actinomycetota; class Actinomycetes; order Actinomycetales; family Micrococcaceae; genus Specibacter. The sequence goes on from JBBSQT010000237.1 coordinate 604, forward strand.
TGCCAGGAATTCATGCAGCAGGTAACCATTGGCACCATGAAGTTCGACGCCGTCGAATCCAGCGGCCAGGGCGTTGCGGGAGGCCTGAACGAATTCCTCCGTTATCCCCTGCAGTTCTGCCTCTTCCAAGGCGTGTGGGACAGGGACCGGCAATTTCCCTGTGTGACTATGCGTGTAGCCCTCCACGGCAATCGCGCTGGGGCCAACAACGTCGCGCCCACCAGTTATCTCGGGGTGGCTGACGCGACCGGCATGCATGACCTGGGCAATGATCAGTCCACCCTCGGCGTGCACGGCGTCGGTGACCCGGCGCCAGCCGGCGATCTGGGCTTCCGTGACCAGGCCGGGCTGGCGGACAAACCCCTGCCCGGCAAAGCTGGGGTACACGCCCTCGCTGGTCAGCAGCCCCATCGAGGCTCGTTGGCGGTAGTACTCCACAACCAAGTCACCCGGGACGCCATCTAGGCCTGAACGGGAACGTGTCAGCGGCGCCATGATGAGCTTGTTGGGCAGCTGCAAAGCACCCAAGGTGACGGGGGCAAATAGGTTCAAAGCTTTCTCCTGCTGTGCTGGAAGGGATGTGCACTTCTGCTGAGCCCAAGCTTCCGCGGCTGGCAAATATTCCCGCCTCAGGGACCCGGCCGCCATCCTGGCAGGTCGTGGAACTGTCTGGAGTTGGTGATTCGCGCAAACGCATGTACTGTTGAGGACGCAACGCGGGGTGGAGCAGTTCGGTAGCTCGCCGGGCTCATAACCCGGAGGTCACAGGTTCAAATCCTGTCCCCGCAACAGAAACGGAAAACCCTCGGCCAGACGGCCGGGGGTTTTTCGTTCTCCCCGCACCGCCGCCGCCGCAGAAACCCACACTTAGGCCCCTCACTGAAATCGAAAGTACAGTTAATCGTGGTGTGCGGGCGAAACATTGCCATCTAATGTACATTCGATTTCCGGATGTGGCCTGATGTGGGCGGGAACCAGCCAGGCCGGGGCTTGGGGGAGTCAGGCCGGGTAAAGAAGCACTTCCGCGGCCTTGACCACGAAGAAGACCACCGACCCCGGCACCAATCCGAGCTCGGCCGTTGCCGCTGGGGAGATGTCGGCCGTCAGCTGCCCGGCGCGGACCCGGATGTGTCCGCCCTGCGGTTCCAACTCGTCCACGCGCACCTTGAAGCAGTTCCGCGGGCTTCCAGCAGGCGGGGCCGGGAACACTGACACGGCCGACGGCGGGAACGCCGCCATTGCGGGCAGCCCACCACCGCCGTCCCCAGCCGCACCAGGCCCAGATCCGTCACGGGCGCCGTCCGTGGAGCCGCCGCTCCCCTGGACGCCGTCCCCCGAGGCGTCCCCACCCGCCGCGCCGACCGGCCGGCCGGCGACCTGGACGCCGTCGGACGTGGAAAGGGTGCTGCCGGACAAGGTGCCGGCAAAGACATTGAGTCCGGCGAGGGAGGCGGCGAACGCGCTGCGCGGATGGGCCAGCACGGTGGCAGTGGGGCCGGATTCCACGATCCGCCCGTGAGCCATGACGATGATGCGGTCCGCGAGCATGAGCGCGTCGAGGACGTCGTGCGTGACGATGATGGCGCGGCGCCCGGCCAGCACCCGCCTCAGCAGGCTGCGCAGGAACGGGGTGCTGTTCACGTCCAGGGCCGCCATGGGTTCATCGAGCAGCAGCAGCGCGGGGTCGGTGGCCAGTGCGCGGGCCAGGGCCACCCGCTGCGCTTGGCCGCCGGACAGTTGGGCGGGCAGGCGTCGGGAAAGGTCGACGGCGTCCACCTCGCCCAGCCAGTGCCGCGCGATCTCGCGGCCGGCCCGGCGGCTCGCGCCCTGGCTGCGGGGGCCGAACGCCACATTGTCCAGCACATTCAGGTGCGGGAAGAGCAGCGGTTCCTGGGCCAGCAGGCCCACGCCGCGCTCATGTGGTGGCAGCCACGTGGTGCCGGGGGAAAGCTGGAACAGGCTGCGTCCGTCCAGGGCGGCCGTGCCCGAATCCGGCTTGAGCAGGCCTGCCAGCATGTGCAGGGCGGTGGATTTGCCGGCACCGTTGGGGCCCATGATGGCGATGGTTTCGCCCGGCTCCACGTGCAATTCAAGGTCCACGTTGCGGGCGGCCAGGGTTGCCTTCAATGAAAGGCTCATGCGGCCTCCGCCCGGTCGGGAACAACGCTTCGCTCCTGCGGTTTCGGCGCCCGGTACGTCAACGCCACGACAATCACGGCCACGGCTATGAGCAGGAACGACAGCGCGACGGCGGCGTCAGGGTCCGTTTCGCGCTGCAGGTAAATCTCCAGCGGCAAGGTGCGGGTGACACCCTGCAGGCTCCCGGCAAACGTCAGGGTGGCGCCGAATTCACCGAGACTGCGGGCAAAGGAGAGCACCGCACCGGAGACCAGCCCGGGCAACACCAGCGGCACGGTGACACGGCGCAACACGGTCCCGGGCCGGGCACCGAGCGTGGCGGCCACGGCCTCATACCGGTGCCCGGCGGTGCGCAGCGTCCCCTCAAGGCTGAGCACCAGAAACGGCAGCGCCACAAAGGTCTGCGCCATGATGACCGCCGTGGTGGAGAACGCAATGTTGATGCCCACCAGTTGCAGCGACTTGCCAATCAAGCCGGTTCGGCCAAAGGTGTACAACAGCGCCAACCCGCCCACCACGGGCGGCACCACGAGCGGCAGCAGGATCAGTGCACGCAGAATCCGCTGCCCGAAAAACTGGGTCCGCGCCAGCAGCAACGCCAGCGGAACCCCAAAAATGATGCACAGCACGGTGCTCGCGGCCGCCGTCTTCAGGCTCAAAAACAGGGCAGCTACGGAAGATTCGGAGCTGATCAGCGGCAGGAACTGCCCCCAGTTGACCTGCGCCACCATGCCTGTCAGCGGCAGCAGGATGAACAGTGCCCCCAACGCCGCGAGGACATAAATCCAGGCCGGGACCCCGGAGTATTGCCATGCACGACGGCGCCCGCCACCCCGGGCGGGACCGGAACCACGGGCACCGGGTCCGGTTCCGCGGCCCGCACCCGGGCGGGTGGGGCCGCCGTCGTGCTTTCCGGAAGTCCTAGGGAGTGCCAAAGCCGGCGTCCGCGAGAACCTCTTGGCCCTGAGCCCCGGTCACCAGGTCAATGAAACCTTCGGCCAGCTCGGGGACCTTGGAGGTGTTGACGGCGGCAATCGGGTAGTGGTTGATGGTGGGCTTGTCCAAGGTGAGGGGGATGCTCTGAACCTTGTTGCCGGCCGACTTGGCGTCCGTGACGTAGACGAGTCCGGCGTCGGCCTCGCCCGAGGAGACCTTGCCCAGGACGCTGGTGACGTTGAGCTCCTCACTGACGGGTTTCAAGGTGAGACCGGCGGATTTGGCGTCGGAGGCGCTGGCGGCGCCACACGGCACCTGGGGTGCACAAATGACAAGCTTCACGCCCTCCTTCGCGGCGTCGGCAAAGGAGGTGATGCCGGCAGGGTTGCCGGGCGGGACCAC
>JBBSQT010000238.1:0-4072 GCA_038243775.1 Actinomycetales bacterium
CACACCTGCTGCTGGAAGCGGAGGCCTTGGCCGTCTCCCGTACCAAGGCACGCAAGCGGCGCCCGGTGGTGCCAGCCGCCGTCGTGCCTTCACTTCAGGTGCGTGCCGGGACCGCGCTGAGCGTCACCGGGCCCAACGGATGCGGAAAATCAACGCTCGCGCTGACTTTGGCCGGGCTGCTGCCGCCGGCGGGAGGGACGTTGGCGGCGCTGCCGGAGCTGGCGCGCGGCGCCGGAACCCAGCCGCTGAAATGGCGCGGGGCGGATTTGATCAGCCGGATTGGTACGGTTTTTCAGGAGCCCGAGCACCAATTTGTGGCTGGCAGCGTGCGCGAGGAGCTGCTGTTTGGGCCCAGGATTCTGGGCCGTGGCACCGACATGGTGGATGAGCTGTTGGTGCGCCTGCGGCTGGAACACCTGGCCGAGGCGAACCCTTTCACGCTCTCGGGCGGGGAGAAGCGGCGGCTGTCGGTGGCAACGGTGCTGGCGGCGAGCCCGCAAGTGCTGGTCCTTGACGAGCCGACGTTTGGGCAGGACGCAAACACCTGGGCCGAGCTGGCCTCGCTGCTGACGGAACTGCTGGATGCGGGCACGGCCGTGGTGTCGGTGACGCACGACGCCGCCTTCAGCCAGGTGCTGGGCGGGGACCGGCTGGTGCTGGGCAAAGAAGAGCCCGCGCCGCCGGCCGCAGTTCCGGTACGGCCTGCCGATCAGGTGCTGCCTGCGGTTCAGGAACCCGCGGCGGCTCGAGTCCAGCCGGCGGTCAGTGCCGGGGCGGTGCGGCGATGAGCGTTAACATTATCGCCACGCAGCGATCCACCGCACTGCTGGCCCGGGCCAACCCGCTGGCGAAGCTCGGGGCGGGCATGGCCTTGACCATTGTGCTGCTGGTGAGCGTGGACTGGGTTTCGGCGACGGTTGCCCTGGCGCTCGAATGCGCGCTCCTGCCGCTGGCCGGGCTGAGCCTGCGGATGCTGCTGACCCGCGGCTGGCCCATCCTGCTGGCGTCCATTGTGGGCGGCTACGGAACAGCCCTCCTGGCTCCCAAAACCGGTGAGCTGCTGCTGGTCCTGGGTCCTGTCACCTTCACGACCGGATCCTTGGAGGCGGGTGTGGCGATCGCCCTGCGTGGTTTGGCCATTGCCCTGCCGGGGATCATTGTGCTGGTCTCCACCGATCCCACCGATTTGGCCGATGCGCTGGCGCAAAAGCTGCGCCTTCCGTACCGCTTCGTGCTGGGTGCACTCGCCGCCATGCGCCTGGTGGGGCTGCTCGTGGCCGAGTGGCAAATCCTGGGCATGGCCCGGCGCGCCCGTGGCATGGGCGGATCTTCCGGGCCGTTCAGTGGTGTGAAGGCGCAGCTGGGACAGGCCATGGCGCTGCTCGTGCAGGCTGTTCGGCGGGCGTCACGGCTGGCGGTAACCATGGAGGCGAAGGGCTTCGGCGCCGGGGAGCGCACGTGGGCCCGCGAATCAACCTTCAGCCGGCTCGACATCGCTGTGGTGGCGACAGGATTGGCGATCGCCGCCATGTCGGTGGGGGCCGCCGTCGTGCTTGGCAGCTGGAATCCGGTGTTCGGCTAAACGCGCACGGGTCTTGGGCGGCCGCGTCCGGCAACATGCGGGGACTACGGTCCGGGCCGGCAGTGGTCGCGGGGATACTGGGGGCATGACCATGGCCCGCAGCACCAAGCTCACCATTGTCGGCGCGGGCAGCGTCGGCCCGGGGCACAAACCTTAACGACGGCCATCGCACTACTCTCCTTGGGTGTTTTCCGACGGGCCGGCTTCAGGGCCGGGGCGGGGAAATTGGATGCACTGCGGGAATCGCCTGTGCCTTCCGTGCGCGTGTTGGGGTATATAGGGGTACGGTTGGAGAGGAAATTGCCCGTAAAGTAATTATTCCAGCGAATTTATCGCATGCAACGGTTATTCAGTCAATAATTCACAGTGTAATTGTCCGAATAGTCACATAAATCCAGAAATATATGCATCCTATGATATAAATGCTGGTATGACTCAAATGGCTGCAGAAACAGTTGGCGTTTTAGTGCGAGACGCCCGGACCGATAAAGGCTGGACCCAGGGCGAACTGGCGACCCAGCTGGGAACAAGCCAAAGTGCTGTGGCCCGAATGGAACAAGGCAAGCAAAACCTGAGCCTGAAGATGATCCAGCGCATGGAGTCCCTTTTGGAAGCGAATCTTTTCAGCGTTGGAGCCGTGTCCAAGAACACGGTCACGCACCTGCGCGTGCACGGCGGGCGCCAGCTCTTTGGCAGCGTTGACGTCAACACCAGCAAGAACGCCGGCGTTGCACTGCTCTGTGCCAGCTTGCTCAACCGCGGCACCACCACCCTGCGCCGAGTGGCACGGATTGAAGAAGTCAACCGGATTGTTGAACTGCTGACCTCCATCGGCGTCGAATGCACGTGGCTCGAAGACAACGACCTTCTGATCCGCCGCCCGTCCGTCCTCAACCTTGCCGCCATGGACATCGCCGCAGCCAAGCGCACCCGCAGCGTCATCATGCTGCTGGGCCCGCTCCTGGATGAAGCCGGCCCGTACCGGATTCCCTACGCCGGAGGCTGCGACCTGGGTACGCGCACCGTGGAGCCGCACATGCAGGCACTGCGTGAATTCGGCCTGACCGTGAACGCACACGACGGTTTCTACCAGGTGCAAGCCCCCGTCAGCGACGCCAAGGACCGCACCTTTGTGCTGACGGAACGCGGGGACACCGTCACGGAAAACGCCATCATGGCCGCCGCGCTCCGCGAGGGAACCACCGTCATCCGCAACGCCAGCCCCAATTACATGGTGCAGGACCTTTGCTTCTACCTGCAGGGCTTGGGCATCGAGGTGGCGGGCGTTGGTTCCACCACGCTGACCATCAAGGGCAAGTCCGTCATCGACGTGGACATCGAGTATGCCCCGTCCGAGGACCCCATCGAGGCCATGAGCCTGATTACGGCCGGCATCGTGACCAAGTCCCAGGTCACGGTCAGGCGTGTGCCCATCGAGTTCATGGAAATTGAACTTAAGGTGCTTGAGCAGATGGGCTTCCGCTACCTCAAGTCCGACGAGTACATGGCACGCAACGGCAAGACCCGCCTCGTGGACATCACCACGCTGCCCTCCGAGTTGAAGGCGGCCCCGGACAAGATCCACCCGATGCCGTTCCCGGGCCTGAATATTGACAACCTGCCCTTCTTTGCCGTCATCGCCTCCGGTGCCGAGGGCACCACGCTCATCCACGACTGGGTCTACGAGAACCGCGCCGTCTACCTGACCGAGTTGAACCGGCTCGGTGCCGGCGTCCGCCTCCTGGATCCGCACCGCATCGACATCAAGGGTCCTGTTGCGTGGCGCGCCGCCGAGATCGGTTGCCCGCCCGCCCTGCGTCCTGCCGCCTGCATCCTGTTGGCCATGCTCGCCGCCAAAGGCACCAGCGAACTGCGCAACATCTACGTCATCGAGCGCGGCTACGAGGACCTGGCCGAACGCCTGAACACCATTGGCGCCGAGATCGAGTACTTCCGGGACTAGGCGCTGCACCGCAAGTACGACGGCGGAAGGTCACCTTGGTTGTGAAGGTGTCCTCCCGCCGTCGTACCGTGGCTGGCGCCGCTGTGGGAGCTGCGCACGCGAGGGGTTCGCGCCGGCGCATAACTAAAGTTGGTTTCGGGCGTGGGTTTGCCTATGCGCACCGCCAGCTGCTGGCATGGAGCCGCTGTGTGAGCTGCGCACGCGAGGGGTCCGCGCCGGCGCATGACTAAAGTTGGTCCGGGCGTGGGTTTGCCTATGCGCACCGCCAGGCGGGCTAAATCGCTGCCAACGCCGCCGCGAGGTCACGCTTCAGGTCATCCACGTCTTCCAACCCCACGGACAGGCGCAGGAATCCGTCGGACAGCCCAATGGCGGCACGCCCCTCGGGTCCCATGGCGCGGTGCGTGGTGGTGGCCGGGTGGGTGATGAGAGATTTCGCATCCCCGAGATTGTTGGAAATATCGATGATCGACAGCGCGTTCAACAGCGCAAATGCGGCGTCCTTTCGGGTGCCGGAAGCAGGTTCG
>JBBSQT010000239.1:0-4063 GCA_038243775.1 Actinomycetales bacterium
AATTTGGACAAGATCCCTATTTTCATAAAGCCGAATAAGTTTGACGAGTTATATAAGTTTACTCATGGAAACTTTGGTGTGACACTAATTACACGACTAGGTGATGTCGGCTACACTCTGCTTGCTCCGCGCAGTCCGGCTCCCTGAAAATCTTCAAGGATTAAACATCATGAGCACAATTTCTGACGCGCAGTATCGGCGCACGCACCGACGCGTGGCCTTTGCCACCCTCATCGGCACCACCGTTGAGTGGTACGACTACTTCATTTACGCCACCGCCGCCGGCCTGGTCTTCGCCCACCTGTTCTTTGAGCCGGCAGGTCCCAAGATCGGCTTGCTGCTCTCCTTCGCTTCCGTCGGCATCAGCTTCCTGTTCCGCCCGCTCGGAGCCTTCCTGGCTGGCCACTACGGTGATCGCATCGGCCGCCGCGCCATGCTCGTGATCACCCTCCTGCTCATGGGCGTCTGCACCACCCTGATCGGAGCTCTTCCCACCTACGCCTCCGTGGGCGTCTTGGCCCCCATCATGCTGCTCGTGCTGCGCATCCTGCAGGGCGTCTCGGCCGGTGGCGAGTGGGGCGGGGCGGTGCTGATGGCGGTTGAGCATGCCCGCCCCAACGGCCGCGGCCGTGCCGGCTCCTTCCCGCAGCTCGGCGTCCCGCTGGGCCTGCTCCTGGCATCCGGCGTCATGGCCCTCATGACAGGCGTGATCGCCCCCGGAGACGCTTTCATTGAATGGGGCTGGCGCATTCCGTTCCTGCTCAGCGTCGTGTTGATCGCCGTCGGCTACTTCGTCCGTCGCGCAGTTGAGGAAAGCCCAGTCTTCCTGGAGATTGCCGAACTGAAGAAGCAGCCCAAGGTTCCCGTTGTGGAACTGTTCCGCAAGCACTGGCTGTTGGTTGTCCTGGCGGCCCTTGTCTTTGCCGGCAACAACGCCTCCGGCTACATGGCCACGGGCGGGTTCATCCCCAGCTACGCCACCAACCCTGAGGGCGCCATCGGCATGGAACGCACCCCTGTGCTGATCGCCATGACCTTCGGTGCCGCCATGTGGCTGATCTTCACGGCACTCGCCGGTGTCATGGCCGACAAGCTCGGCCGCAAACGCACCTACATCATCGGCTTCATTGCCCAGGCGATCACGGTCTTCCCACTCTTCCTTCTCATTAATACCGGCCACCTCTGGGCCTTGTATCTGGCCTTGTTCCTCTTCACGTTCGGCCTGGGCCTGACCTATGGCCCGCAGGCCGCCTGGTACAGCGAGATCTTCCCCGCATCGGTGCGCTTCTCCGGCGTATCCATTTCCTACGCCATTGGTGCCATCATCGGCGGCGCTTTTGCCCCGACCATTGCCCAGTGGCTGCTCGAGGTCACCGGCACCAGCCTGGCGATCTCGACGTACCTGCTGATCATGACGTTCATCGGTCTGGCCGCCACCATCATCCTGCGCGACCGCCCGGGCATCGACCTGAGCGTGCAGAACCAAGCTGAGCAGGAGGTCGGGGCCACCATCTTCGACCACCGCACCCCGGCTGGTGCAGGCGCCTCGAAGTAGGGAGGTCCCACCAAGGCCCCACCAAGTACGACGCCGGCTTCCGCACTGTGCGGGAGCCGGCGTCCCTGCACTGCTGCTTCCGCAACGACGAGGAACTGCTGCCGGAGGTCTACAGGTACCTGAGCCGGGACTACGCCCTGGCCCTGCCGCCCGTCACAGCTACCATCCCCGGGCTGGCTGCCATGATCGAGGCTCATGCGCTGCGTGTCTGGGACAGGACCACCGGCACCCCCACGAAAAGGCGACCACCTTCGAACTGCCGCTGCGCCGCTTCCGAGTGGGGGCCGCAGGGCAGCCCGAGGCGCTGGCCATGAAGCGCTCCATGCACGAGGGCTGGATCTCCTCCACCATGGAGCTGTCCACCCAGGCCGAAGAGACCGCCGGCGAATCCGTTCCCGGAAAGTTGGAAAACATCACACGCCTGTTCATCTCCGGCATCGACGGCATCAGCAAGCAACATCCGGCCGACCCCGACGCGGGGCGTTCACCGAAGCTCGTGCGGCTGATGGTACGCAGCCTCGCCGCAGCACTGGACCGGCCGGCGGGCGCGGCGTGAGAAAAGCCTGGGCTCATCCCTGCGCGCATGTGACGGATAGCTTCGTTCGATAATTGCGCTGTGCGTCCGGTTATAGAACAATGAAGGAGGCCGTGCAGCCCAGTCCGGCATCAACGAAAAGGACCAATCAGTGAGCGCAGACACTGCAGCGCAGAGCCAGGCCAAGGCACCGGAAAAGGGCCCTGCAAAAGCGCCGGCTCACTCCCAAACACTTTCCCGCGGGATCCGCACACTGGAAATCCTGGCCGAAGCCACTTCCCCCATGACAATCGCCGAACTCTCTGAGGCCCTGGGCGTCCACCGCTCCATCGCCTACCGGATCCTGCGCACCCTGGAGGACCACTCCCTGTTAACACGCGACGACGCCGGCCGGGTCATGACCGGCCCGGGGCTGGCGGCACTGGCACGCGGCGTGGCCCGGGACCTGCAAACCGCATCCCTGCCCGAGCTGACCGATCTGGCCAACGAACTGTCCATGACGGCATTCATTGCCGTGTGGGACCACCGCGACTCCGTCACACTGCTGACCGTGGAGCCTCGCCATTCCGGGGCCACCCTGGCCCAGCGCCCCGGGACACGGCACTCCTTCAGCTCCGGCGCGCCGGGCATTGCCATCCAGTCGGCCATCAGTGAGGACACATGGGCCCGGCTTGCCCCCGGCCTGCCCTACCGTGAAGAGGCGCGCGCTGCCCGGCGTACCGGCTATGCCACAAGCCATGACGAGGTTCTGCCCGGTGTCTCCGCCATTGCCGCACCCATCCATGTTCCTGGCGGCATGCCGGCCGCCATCTGCATGGTGTTCCTGGGCGCTGGAATTGATGCCGCCGCAATAGGCGCCCGGCTTGCCGCCAGCGCCCGGGCCATTGAAGCACAGCTGCGGTAGCCGGAACCTCAAAAAACTTTTCCGCACCAAGGCTTGACGTGACCTCAGTAACACGTCATAGTGGATCGTATACGTTATTATATTTGATCTTCGGCTATTTGTTGCAGGGCCGCAGATTTCAAGTTTTGAGCCAGGAGCGTTCCGTGGAACAAGTCACCCCCGCCACTTTCAAGCAAACCGGCAAGGTCGTTGCCGTCCATCTGGCATACGCCTCACGTGCCGACCAGCGCGGACGAACACCCGCCAACCCCTCGTACTTTTTGAAGGCGTCCTCCTCCCTGAGCTTGTCCGGTTCCACCATTGAGCGTCCCGCCGGTTGCGAACTGCTCGCCTACGAAGGCGAGATTGCACTCGTCATCGGCACGGCCGCCCGCCGCGTCAGCCCCGAGAACGCTTGGGCCCACATTGGCCATGTCACCGCCAGCAACGACCTGGGCGTGTATGACATGAAGTATGCCGACAAAGGCTCCAATGTCCGTTCAAAGTCCGGCGACGGCTTCACCCCGTTCGGCCCAGCACTGATCCCTGCAGCCGACGTCGACCCCGCCGCACTGCGCGTGCGCACCTGGGTCAACGGCGAGCTTGTCCAGGACGACACCACGGCCGGGCTGATCTTCTCCTTTGCACAAATCGTCGCGGACCTCTCCCAGCTGATGACCCTGGAACCAGGCGATGTCATCCTCACCGGCACCCCGGCCGGGTCCTCCGTGGCAGTGCCCGGCGATGTCATTGAGGTGGAGGTGGACTCCCCCGCCACCGGGCTGACCACCGGACGCCTGCGCACCACCGTCACCCAGGGCACGGAGGAATTCGGCGCCTTCGGCAACCTGCCCAAGGCCACCGACGCAGACCGTGCAGATGCCTGGGGCTCGGCCGAAGCCGCCGGGCTCGCCCCGAAGGGCCTCAGCGACGAGCTCAAGCACAAACTGACCAGCGTCGGCACCGCCACCCTCAGCGCCCAGCTGCGCAAGCGCGGCCTGAACAACGTCAGCATCGACGGGCTTTCCTCCACCCGCGCCGACGTCCGTATTGCCGGCACAGCCCGCACCCTGCGCTACGTGCCCAACCG
>JBBSQT010000240.1:0-4009 GCA_038243775.1 Actinomycetales bacterium
GGCTGGATGGGGTTGGCGAAGAGGCCGAACAGCTTCTTCACCCGCCCTCCGGCCTTCAGCTTCAGGCGGCCGCGCTTGTTCAACTCCCAGCCGCCCTTCCACTTTTCCTGGTCCTCGTAACGGCGCGGGTAGCCCTGCCCCGGACGGGTTTCGACGTTGTTGAACCAGACGTATTCCACGCCTGCCCGGTTGGTCCATGCCTGCTTGCACGTGACGGAGCACGTGTGGCAGCCAATGCACTTGTCCAGGTTCATGACCATGCCCATTTGAGCCATTACACGCATTAGTACTGCACCTCCTGTGAACGGCGACGAATGGTTGAGACGTTGTCCCGCTGGTTGCCAGTGGGGCCAAGATAGTTGAACGCGTAGGTCTGCTGTGCGTACCCGCCAATCAGGTGCGAGGGCTTGACCAGCAGCCGTGTGAGTGAGTTGTGGATGCCGCCGCGGCGCCCGGTCGCTTCAGACTTGGGCACATCGATGGTGCGCTCCTGTGCGTGGTAGACGTACACCACGCCCTCCGGCATGCGGTGGCTGACCACGGCCCGGGCCACGAACACGCCGTTCATGTTCACGGCCTCCACCCAGTCGTTGTCCAAGACCCCGATGGACTTGGCATCCTGCGGGCTCATCCACACCGTGGGGCCGCCGCGGGAGAGGGAGAGCATGAGCAGGTTGTCCTGGTATTCGGAGTGGATGGACCACTTGGAGTGCGGGGTCAGGTAGCGGACCACCACTTCCGTCTCCCCGTTGGGGCCGAACTTCGGCTCCCCGAAGAGGCGCTGCATGTCCAGCGGCGGCCGGTAGATCGGCAGCGCCTCTCCCACGTCGATGATCCAGTCGTGGTCCAGGAAGAAGTGCATCCTCCCGGTCAGCGTGTGGAAGGGCTTGAGCCGCTCAATGTTCTGCGTGAACGGGGAGTAGCGGCGGCCGCCGGTTTCCGAACCGGACCATTCCGGTGAGGTGATGACGGGCACCGGGCCGGCCTGGGTCATGGCGAAGGAGATGTGTTTCTCCTCGCTGCCCTCGGCCAAGTCGGCCAGCTTCATGCCGGTGCGCCGTTCCAGTTCCTTGAAGCCCTGCACCGCCAGCTGGCCGTTGCAGGTGCCGGAGAACGTGAGGATGGCTTCCGCCATTTTCGCGTCCGTGTCAATGGCGGGGCGCCCGTGCGCGGTGCCGCCCATCATGACGCCGTTTGCCTTCGACAGGTGGCTCAGCGCACCCTCGAGCTTGTAGTTGACGTTCTTGACGGTGAAGCCGAGTTTTTCTGCCAGCGGCCCGACGGCGGCCAGCTTGTGGGCGATGGCCGTGTAGTCGCGCTCCACGATGTGGAAGTTGGGCATGTTTGCCCCCGGCACGCCCTCGACGCCGTCCTCGCGCCAGTCGCTGACCACCCCGTGCGGGGAACCGAGCTGGCCCACGGTGTCGTGGATCATGGGCACGGTGACCAGGTCCTGGCGGGTGCCCAGGTGGGTTGCCGCTTGGCGGGAGAACTCCTCGGCCAGCAGGGAGAACATCTCGAAGTCCGTCTTGGTCTCCCACGGCGGGTCGATGGCCGGGGTGAAGGCGTGCACAAACGGGTGCATGTCGGTGGAGGAGAGGTCGTGCTTCTCATACCAGGTGGCGGCGGGGAAGACGACGTCGGAAAGCAGGGTGGTGCTGGTCATGCGGAAATCCGCGGACATCAAAAAGTCCAGCTTCCCTTCGGGGCCCTTCTCATGCCACTTCACGTTGTGCGGCTTGAGCGCGGACTCGCTGTCCTGGCCCATGACGTTGTTGTGCGTGCCGAGCAGGTTGCGCAGGAAGTACTCGTTGCCCTTGGCTGAAGAGCCGAACAGGTTCGAGCGCCACAGCACCAGGGTGCGCGGCCAGTTTTCCGGGGCGTCAATGTCCTCGATGGCCGGCTTCAGCACACCCGCCTGCAAGTTCCTCGCCACCCACGTCTGCTCGTCGGGTGCCTCGCCGGCGGCAACTGCGGCGGTGGCCGCATCCGCAAGGTCCAAGGGATTTTGATCGAAGAACGGGTAGAACGGCATCCAGCCGAGCCGGGCCGACTGGGCCAGTGCGTCGGCGGTGTGCAGGCCGTCCAGCTTGCCTGTGGACAGGGGCGACTTCAGCGCGTCCGCGGAGTAGCCGTCCTGGCGCCACTGGTCGGTGTGCATGTACCAGTAGCCGGTGCCGATCATGGTGCGCGGCGGTCGGGACCAGTCCAAGGCGTTGGCCAGGGAGACCCAGCCGGTGAGCGGGCGGGTTTTTTCCTGGCCCACATAGTGTGCCCAGCCGCCGCCGTTGCGGCCCATGCAGCCGGTGAGCATGACCAGTGCCAGGATGGCGCGGTACGTGGTGTCGCCGTGGAACCACTGGCAGATGCCGGCGCCCATGATGATCATGGAGCGGCCCTTGGAACGTTCGGCGTTGCGGGCGAATTCGCGGGCAATCCGGATGCATGCCTCGGCTGGAACGGAGGTGATTTCTTCCTGCCAGGCCGGGGTGTAGGGGGTGGAGGTGTCGTTGTAGTCCCTGGCCCAGTCGCCCGGCAGGCCGTCGCGGCCCACCCCGTACTGGGCCAGCATGAGGTCATAGACGGTGGTGACCAGGTGGCCGTCCACCACGATGGTGGGCACGCCTCGGCGGATGGTGGAGCCGGCGCCCGCAGGGTCCTCGAAGCAGGGCAGGAGCACCTCGACGGCTGTTTCGGAGACTTCCTGCAGGCTCAATGCCGGATCGATGCCCTCCAAATCAAGGTTCCATTTGCCCTCGCCGGTGGCCGAGTAGCGGTGGCCCAGCGTGCCGTTGGGGACCAGGGCGCGGCGGCTTTCCTTGTCGAACAGCACGGTGCGGAAGGCAGCATCCTCGGCGCCGGACTCAAAGGCGAGGTCCGCGGCGGTGAGGAACTTTCCGGCACTGAAGGTCCCGTCGTCGCGCTTGTCCAGGCGGATCAAAAACGGCAGGTCGGTGTACTGCTTGACGTAGTCGGTGAAGAACGGCACCTGCCGGTCCACGAAGAATTCCTTGAGCGTCACGTGGCCCATGCCCATGGCGAGGGCAGCGTCGGTGCCGGCTTGGGCGGGCAGCCATTCGTCGGCGAACTTGGTGTTGTCGGCGTAGTCGGGACTGATGGCGATGACCTTCGTGCCGCGGTAGCGCACCTCCGTCATCCAGTGCGCGTCGGGGGTGCGGGTGACGGGGACGTTGGAGCCCCACATCATCAGGTACGTGGCATCCCACCAGTCGCCGGATTCGGGCACGTCGGTCTGGTCGCCGAACACCTGCGGGCTGGCGACGGGAAGGTCGGCGTACCAGTCGTAGAAGGAGGTCATGACGCCGCCGATGAGCTGCACGAAACGGGTGCCGATCGTGTGGCTGACCATGGACATGGCGGGGATGGGAGAGAAGCCGGAGACCCGGTCAGGGCCGTAATTCTTGATGGTGTTCACGTGCGCGGCGGCAGCGATTTCCAGCGCCTCAGCCCAGGTGGTGCGGACCAGGCCGCCCTTGCCGCGGGCGTTTTGGTACTTTTGGCGCTTTTCCGGGTCACCGGCCACCTCGGCAAATGCCAGGACGGGATCCTTCAGGCGCGACTTTGCCTCGCGGTACATGTCAACCAGGACTCCGCGGGCATAAGGGAAGCGGACGCGGGTGGGGGAGTAGGTGTACCACGAAAAGGCGGCGCCGCGGGGACAGCCGCGGGGCTCGTACTCCGGGCTGTCCGGTCCAACGCTCGGGTAATCGGTCTGCTGGGACTCCCACGTGATGATGCCGTCCTTGACGTACACCTTCCACGAGCAGGATCCCGTGCAGTTCACGCCGTGGGTTGAGCGGACCACCTTGTCGTGGCTCCACCTGTCCCGGTAAAAGATGTCACCTGCGCGTCCGCCCTCTCGGAACACCGCGCGGGAGTCCGCGGTTTCATCCCACTTGGTAAAGAACTTGCCCAGCTTCAGCATTGCGTCCGACGCCGGTCCGTCGAGTCCGGCGACAACAGGTTCAGTAGTCATGGCACCACCCTA
>JBBSQT010000241.1:0-3983 GCA_038243775.1 Actinomycetales bacterium
CAAGTGCTCCACAGGCCCCTGCAACAGTTCCGCATGCAGCTGCACACACTCCTGCGCCCCTTCTTCCACGTTCAAAAAGACCACCGGGGACAACGGCTCAAAGGAACCCGTCCCGCGCAGTGCGATCCGGAAGGGTTTTTCGGCAGCGGCCACGGCCCGCACGTGGCGTGCAGCGTCTTCCCAAGCACCCTTCGTCCTGCCCGAGACCAGGGTGATGTGGGGAGGCACGACGGCGGCTCCGGGCCCCGCGTAGCGCCTGCGGCTGGCGCTGAGCTGCTGGGTCAGTTCCGGCGGGAGGGAGATGATCACACCCACACTATCCGCATGCGGGGCCGGGGACGCCCCACTCTGACCAATGCCCGGCATGACTAACCAACCGGTCCCAACGGCGGAAGGAAGCCCACCTTGTTATAAACATCTGCCAAGGTCTTGGACGCAATATTGCGGGCTTTGGCAGCGCCGAGGGCCAGCAGCGAGTCCAGCTCGGCCGGGTCGTCCAAGAGTTCCAGGGTGCGCAGGCGGATCGGTTCAAGCCGTTCCACAACGGCGTCCGCCACATCCACTTTCAAGTGTCCGTACATCTTGCCATCGTACTCAGAGACCAGCGCGTCAACAGGCTTTCCGGTCAACGTTGACAAGATCTCCAGCAGGTTGGAGACACCCGGCTTGGTCTTGCGGTCGTGGGCAATCACGGTGTCGTCGTCGGTGACGGCAGATTTGATGCGCTTCGCCGTGACCTTCGGCTCATCCAGGATGTTGATCAACCCGTTGGGCCCCGAAGCGGACTTGGACATTTTCGCCGTCGGATTCTGGAGGTCATAAATCCGGGCGCCTTCCTTTTGGATGAAGGCCTCGGGAACCACGAAGGTGTCGCCGAAGCGGTGGTTGAACCGCTTGGCCAGGTCCCGGGCCAGCTCGACGTGCTGGCGCTGGTCATCTCCCACCGGGACACCCTGGGGTCGGTACAGGAGAATGTCCGCGGCCATGAGCACGGGGTAGGTGAACAGGCCGACGCTGGCGGCATCGGTCCCGCCCCTGGCCGACTTGTCCTTGAATTGGGTCATGCGCGAGGCTTCGCCGAACCCGGTGATGCAGTTCAAGACCCAGGCGAGCTGGGCGTGCTCGGGCACATGGGATTGCACGAAAAGCGTTGACTTTTCCACGTCAATGCCGCCGGCAATGTACTGGGCGGCTGTTATGCGGGTCCGTGCCCGCAGTTCCACCGGGTCCTGGGCGACGGTGATGGCGTGCATGTCCGGGATGAAGAACAGCGTCTCGTGGTCGTCCTGGTTCTTGACCCAGTTGACCAGGGCACCGAGGTAGTTGCCCAGGTGCAGGGAGTCGCCGGAGGGCTGCATGCCGGAGAGGACGCGGGGACGGTTTGTGGTCTCACTCATGATGGTTGAAAAATCCTTTAGAACTTGTAGTCGACGACAAGCGGGGCGTGGTCCGAGAAGCGCTCCTCGTACGAGGCGGCCCGGTCGACCACGCAGGTCTGGGCCTTGGCGGCCAGTGCGGGGGTGGCCGCGTGGTAGTCGATGCGCCACCCGGTGTCATTGGTGAAGGCCTGGCCTCGGTTGGACCACCACGTGTACGGTCCCTCGACCTCGCCGGCGAGTTCGCGGGCAACATCTTTCCAGCCGATGTCCTCCCCGAACAACCGGTCGAAGTAGGCGCGTTCCTCGGGCAGGAAGCCGGAGCGCTTCACGTTGCCCTTCCAGTTCTTGATGTCCAGCTCGGTGTGGCCCACGTTGAGGTCGCCCACCACGAGAGCGTGGTCGCTCGCAGCAGCGAGCTGGGGCAGGCGCCCGATCATGGTGTCCAGGAAGCGGAACTTGTCATCCTGCTTGATGGTGCCCACCTCGCCGGAGTGGACGTACGCGCTGACAACGGTCAGGGTCTCCGGCGTGCCGTCGGATCCATGGATCACATAGTCCGCCTCAACCCAGCGGCCCGTGGTGGCGAAGTAGTCTTCGCCAATGCCGATGCGCGTGGCAACCGGCTCCAGGCGGTCCTTGCGGGTGGCGATGAGCACGCCGGCCCGGCCCTTGGCTTCAGCCTCGGCATGGAGCAAGTGCCACTCCTCGCCAAGGAACCCCTCAACGATGGCATCTGGTGCGCGCACTTCCTGCAGGCACAGGATGTCCACGTCACGCGCGGCCAGCCAGGGGGCCATGCCGTTCTTGTAGGCGGCGCGAATGCCGTTGACGTTGACGCTTGCGATCCTCAATTGACCGTTTTCCATACCGTTGCTCACTTGTTCAACCTTACCTCTAGGCCCTGCTGATGTATTGTTTGGCCACGTTCCATGGCCCACCACGGCCGATGGGCGCAGCTGCGCCAAAATGCCGGCGGGGTTTGCCCGCCTGGGAATACCCGCCTGGGGATATCCGCCTGCCAGGATTAGTCGACGATGGTTCCGCTGACTGGCTCTTCGCCGTCGGCCGGGGCGGAGGACGTTTGCGTCGGGGCTTCCCCGGCGCGGGCGGCGTTCTTCTTGGCCATGGCAGCATCCATCTTGGCCTCCTGCTCTTCCCAGTGCGGGTTGATCATGCCGCGTCCGTTCGCGGCCGTGATGTCGATGGTGTCCAGCGCACGCGCCACCATTTCCGCATCCCTGCCCAGGTATTCGTTGACCACCCCGACCTGGACACTAATGATCTTGAAAGAGTGGTCCAGCTTCATTTCGCGCGCCTTTTCGGCCGTGCGGGAGCCGGAATCCTGCGAGACCAGCCGGGTGCCGCCGTCGGCCGGGGCATGTGAGCTGTTCTGCTGCGCCAGCTGGGCCTGGGCCAGTGCGACTTGGCGGGCGCCGAAAGCGGCTGCCTTGTGCACCCCGATGTAGACAAAAGTGGAGAGCACCAGCCAGCCAAAAGCGACGACGGCGATAATCCAGCCCAGCACCGTGCTGTTGTTTGCCGCAAACACCAGGGCCACCAGGAATACTGCCGCCAGCACAATGGTGCCAAGACCAGTAAATTTGCCGGGTTTGGTCATTTTGCCGGTTCCAAGAGAAGTCATGTTCCCATTCTCTCAAATCCCAGCGCCATCCGTGCCCGCCTTCCACCAGCGGCGAACGTGGGGACTGCCGCGGCGGCGAGCGCGTCCGCTCCCGCCCGCCTCCGTCCGCTCCCGCCCGCTTCCGCCCGCTCCCGCCCGCTCCCGCCCGCTCCCGCCGCCGCGGGAGCGGACTTTACTTCTGCGCCACTCAAAAAGCTCCCCTTGCGCAGCTTGCCCACTGGCGCCACTCCAGCCGCCAACCAAGCGCATAACTAAACTATTCGTCGAACCTTCCCGGCAAAGGCGGGGTCTGAGCTGTAGCGGAACAGTGGTTGGCGCTAAGGCTTCGAGGTTGGCTTTAGGTTGGTGTCATGCCAGTTGAATTTCTCAGTGATGACCAGGTAGCGGTGTATGGCGAGTTCTCGGGTCCAGTTTCGCGGGCCGAGTTGGAACGGTTCTTCTTTCTTGATGACCAGGACTTGGAGCTGGTGGCCCGCCGTCGTGGTGATGGCAGCCGACTGGGTTTCGGGGTGCAGTTGGGAACACTGCGGTTTCTGGGGACGTTTCTTGATAATCCGGTGGCGGTGCCGGAAGCGGTGGTTGATTTCGTGGCAACGCAGCTCGGGATCGTCGACGGTTCGGTTTTGGGCAGTTACGTGGAGCGGTCAAAGACGCCGTATGAACACCGTTGGGAGATAGCGCGGGTATATGGGTTCCGGCGGTTGTCAGAGCCGGAGACGGCCGCCGAATTCAGGAGCTTCCTGACGGCTCGTGCGTGGACGCGGGCCGAGCGGCCGACCCAGCTCTTCGATCAAGGTGTGGCGTGGCTTCGTGCGCAGCGGGTGCTATTGCCGGGTGTGAGCGTGTTGGCCAGTCTCGTCGCCGAGGTCAGGGCGACGGCCGGCGATCGGTTGTACTCGGCGTTGGCCGGACGAGTGTCACCGGATCTTGGTCGCGCTCTCGATGGTTTGCTCACGGTGCCA
>JBBSQT010000242.1:0-3963 GCA_038243775.1 Actinomycetales bacterium
CCAGCGCCTGCGCGGGGTCCAGAAACCGCATCCGCACCCGGTCAGGAGCGGCCAGAAAGCCGTGGCGGCGGGCGTAGTTCTTGCCCAGAAAGGGCCGTTCCGGGGCCAAAACACCCAGCATCGAGTCAATGAGCCGGCGATGGTTTTCCACGAATTTTGTGTGCACTCCGGGCAGGGAGAGCTGCCGCAGGTACATCCCGGGGGCAGGATTGGCATCCAGCCAGAGCGCCACCCGGGCGGCGGTCAGCGCTTCCTCGCCATGCTTGAGCAGCTCCAGCGGACGCTGCAGCGACCAGGCCCCCAGCCGTTCATCGAGTCCGGCCATGCGTGCGGCCAGGTCAGTGAACCTGGCGGCCTCTCGCCCCAACCCCAGGAAGGAGATTTCCTCGGCCGCCGAGGCAAAGAGAGCTGCACACGGCAGCCTGTTGGCCCCGATGGTGGTTGCCCCGACGGAGGCGAATTCCAACACGACGCCGCGGGGGACCGGAGACCAGGCGGCTGCCCAGGCCGCGGCGCGGGAATACTCCGCGCGCAGCTGGCCGGCACTGGGGAGTTTCAAGGCCCGACGCCGGGGATGCAGTCCTGCGGGCACGTGAAACTCCCGCAGCAGCTCGCCGCTGTTCCACGCACGCAAGGAGGTGGCGCGAAGATCGGCCGGGGTGGTCCATCCGGGTGTTTTAGCGGCCACGCTTGTCCCGTTCGGCCCGGTACTCATGGATGGTCATGTTGCGCAGCTGGGAGTCTGCGCCGGTTTCGTTGGCCACGAATCCCACATTGGCCACGAACGGCTCAATGACGTGGATTTTTTGCAGGGGCGTGACAATGAGCAGCTGCAACTTCAGCCGCTTGAACAGTTCCAGCCCGTACTTGGCCGACTCGTCCGATCCGCGCCCAAACGCCTCGTCGATGACGACGAAGCGGAAGCTGCGCTGATTGCCCGGCCCGGCCGCGATCCCAAATTGGAAGGCCAGTGCCGCCGCCAGGATGGTGTAGGCCAGCTTTTCCTTTTGCCCTCCGGATTTGCCGCCGGAATCGGTGAAGTGTTCGTGTTCCTCACCGGTTTCAGTCCATTTTTCCGAAGCCGAGAACGTGAACCAGTTGCGCACGTCCGTAACCTTCGCCGTCCACCGCTCATCCAGGTTGGTGCGTCCCTCACGGCCGCGGAACCGCTCAACAAGGGCCTCAACTTGCAGGAACTTTTGCTCGGAGTATTGCTCCTGTGCCCCGATGGAACCCTCGGAACAGGCCCGCAGGTCGGTGCCGAATTCACGCACCTCGGGATCACTGGTGGCTTGCGGCTCCAGTTGGATGTGTCGGCCGGGGTTGTATTCGATCCGCGCCAGAGATTCGTTGATTTCGCCAATGCGGGAGACGATGTCCTGCTTGCGCGCGTCCAGGAATGCATTGAACGCCACGATCTCATGAATGGTGTTTTGGGTCAGGGATTCCTTGAAACGCTCGGCAAAACGGGGCAGGTCGTTCTCCACCAGCTGGGTCAGGATCTTGCTGAACTCACCGGCGGCCTCAAGTGCTGCGTCAAGATCGGTGGTCTCGGCGGGGTACTTGTTGCGGAAGTCCGTCATGTACCTGATGGTGAGGCCCTCTGCGGTGCTCATCCGGCGGCTCAGGGCATCGATGCTCCGGGTGAGGGTTTCACGAACCTTGCTCTCAATCTTGGCAGTGTTCTTGTACGTCAGCACGCCCGACTCAAGTGCCACTTGGGTGAGCCTGCCCAGCTCGGCCAGCAGCCCGGCGTCGGACGTCAACGGGGAATCCAGCAGGGACTCGCGGCAGTCCTCGATCTGCTCGGTGAGGGTGCGGATGTCCGCCTTGCCGGAGCCAATCCGCTCCATCAAGGTGCGCAGCCGCTCGTTGGCCTTATTCAGGCGCTCAGCAGTTTCGCCTTCCCTGCGGGTGAGCTCACGCAGGATGTCGCTGGAGCTTTCCAGCGCGGCTTTCTCCTCCGTCAGGCTGGCCACCGAACGCGCCGTGGCCTGCCAGTTCAGGTCCGCAAAATTTGCGACGGCGGCAATGGTGCCGATGAGCCGCTGCTGGCGGCCCAGGTTGCCCAGCTGGCTGTCAACGCGGCCGAGCCCGTCGCTGGCGGTGCGAACCTGCCCTTCGGCCTGCTCGAGCGCCGTGCGAAGGCGGGAAATTTTGTCGTGGTTGTCCCAGCCCAGCACGTACGTGGACCTGTCGGTCAGGGCCCTGCGGTCATCCTTTTCATGGCGCCCGCCGGCACTTTTAAGCTGGCCGTTGATGGTGAGGGCTTTGGGGTGGCGCCGGAATTCGGCCATGGTCTCGCAGCACTGGTGGTCAAAACGGCGCCCCAGTTCATCCAGCAGGAATTCGCGCAGCGGGGTGCCTGGCTTGATGCTGATCTTTCCCGCGAGCGTGCCGGGGGCTGCCGGACGCGGGGTGGGGTTCTCTCCGACCTTCAGATAGACCAGCCGTGCGCGCAGGTTGTTCGCTTCAACCCAGTCGCTGACGGCAGGATAGTGCCCACTGGTGACCAGCAGGGACAGGGCAAAACCGTGGAGTGTGCGCTCGGCTGCGCCTTCCCAGACGGCTTCGGATTCACGCACCTTGAGCAGCTCACCGGCAAAGGGCAGCTCCGATTCGGCAATGCCTGTTCCATCGCAAAGTTTCTTCCGCAGGGCGACCAGCCAGCCCGGGAGCAGGCTTTGCCTGTTCAGCAGGCTTTTGAGTTCGTCCTTGTGTTCTTGAACCTGGTCCACGGCTTCGGAGCGCTGCCGGTCAAGGGCGGTGCGCTGCTCCTGCAAGCCGGTGTTGGCCTCCGAGAGGTGCTTTTCCACCCCCGGCAGGGCCGCGGCGTTGGCGTCGAAGACCACCTGGTCTTCGGGTTCAAAGAGGCCCAGGACGGTGGCGGCGTCGGAATAGGTGGCATAGCGTTCACGCTGGGCACCGGATTCAACGGCCATGCGGGCCAGCTCGGCCTCGATGGTGGCGATGCGTCCGCCGCCGCTGGTGCGGATGTCATCGCGCAAATCCGCCAGTTCCCGGGTGAGGCTGCCCATCTCGGCCGTGAGCGTGCTTTGCTGGTCGGCGACCTTGGCCGCGGCGCGCTCCAACTCCAGCAGGTGGGCTTCGCTCAGTGCCAGCTTCCGGGAGGTGAACCACGGGGAGAGCTGCTCGCGTTGCTGCTGCGACCCGGTGTGCTCCACCGTCAGTGTCTGGTGGCGGGCGGCATTGTCGCGGACCGGCTCCAGCATGCGGATCTGGTCCTTGGCCCGCAGTACGGCATTGTGGGCCTTTTTCAGGTCATCGAAGTGGTGCAGCAGGTTCTTGATCCGGGTTTCAACATCGTCCTCCTCCAGCATGTTGGTGCGCACAAAGTGGGTGATGTTCTCCACCTGCTTCATGGAGACCGTGCGGTGGAACAAGTCCATGGCCTGGGCGGAGCCGATGCCGAAGTGGCGTTTAAACGCGGCACCGTATTTCTCAAACACGTCAAAGACAGCCACGCCGTCATTGCGGAGGCGGCGCTTCAATTTGGCCAAGTCGGTGCCAAAGTCGGAGAAGTCGCCCTTGATGGACTGCTCGCCCTCGGAGATCGAGTAGAAGCGTGTGGGCTGGCCGGCCTCCTGGGTGGCCCACAATGTGATGGCCAGGGTGACGGTCTTGTTGAGGGCGGCATTGTGAAAAACGCCCAACACCACCGTGAAAGTGCCGGGCCCGCGCAGTGCCACGGGGCGGGACGCGTCCCCAATGCCGCTGCGGGCACTCTTATGGAAGCCGCGCACATAAGACATGAGGCTGCGTTCCTTCTTTTGCGCACCGGCAGCCTTGTTGTATTCAATTCGGTTCGCCGGCAGCAAGAGTGTGGTGATGGCATCCACAACCGTCGATTTGCCTGAGCCGATGTCGCCTGTCAGCAGGCTGTTTTCCCCGTCGAGCCGGAAGGTGCGGACGTCCTTGTTGAAGGTGCCCCAGTTAAGCAGC
>JBBSQT010000243.1:0-3924 GCA_038243775.1 Actinomycetales bacterium
GCCAGCTATGCCGCCCACCCCCAACGATTCCCCAAACGACCACTCACACCCCAACTCGATGACTACGTCGCCATCAACGACCCCCAACAAAGAACCTCACAACACACCAACCTCTCCCAAACAGGTTGACAAATACCGTCGTGCGGGCGCAAAAATGGGGGGCGGGCGCGGAAAGCGTACTCGAGTCGCGGCGCAAGAGCTGGGACGGGCCGGGACGGGACGGCACGAGCACCGGGCCGGGACGGGCGAACGTTATGCTTCCAGGACGACCGGGATGATCATGGGCCGGCGGCGCAATTTTCGGTTGACCCAGGTGCCGATCACGCGGCGCACCACCTGCTGGAGCTGGTGGGTGGTGTGTTCGGTGCTGGCCATGACGGCTTCTTCGAGGGCGGCGGCGATCTTGGGCTTGATCTCGTCGAAAACGGAGTCGTCCTCGGCAACGCCGCGGGCATGGATGTCCGGGCCGCTGACGATCTTGCCGGTGGCGCGGTTGACCACGGTGATGATGGAGATGAAGCCTTCATCGCCCAGGACGCGGCGGTCCTTGAGGTCGTCATCGGTGATCTCGCCAACGCTCTGGCCGTCAACGTAGACGAAGCCGCATTCGACCTGGCCGACAATGGAGGCCACGCCGTCCTTAAGGTCAATGACGGATCCGTCATCGGTCAGCAACACGTTCCCGGCCGGCACACCTGAGGAGATGGCGATGTTGGCGTTGGCGATCAGGTGGCGGGTCTCCCCGTGCACCGGCATCACGTTTTTGGGCGTCAGGATGTTGTAGCAGTACAGCAGCTCGCCGGCTGCGGCGTGGCCCGAGACGTGCACCTTGGCGGTGCCTTTGTGGATCACGTCGGCGCCGAGCTTCAGGAGCCCGTTGATGATCCGGAACACGGCGTTCTCGTTGCCGGGGATCAGCGACGAGGCAAGGATGACGGTGTCGCCCTTGCCGACGGTGATCTTGTGGTCCCCGTTCGCCATCCGGGACAGGGCGGCCATGGGCTCACCCTGCGAGCCGGTGGACATGAGCACCACCTTGTCGTCGGGAAGGTTGTCCACGTTTTTCATGTCGACGACGACGTCGGCGGGCACGTGCAGGTAACCCAACTTCTCCGCGATCGCCATGTTGCGGACCATCGAACGGCCCACGAACGCCACCTTGCGCCCATGCAGCACGGCGGCGTTGAGGACCTGCTGCACGCGGTGGACGTGGGAGGAAAAACTGGCCACAATGATGCGCTTGTCAGCCTTGCCAAACAAAACGTCCAGCGTGGGGCCGATCTCCGCCTCGCTGGTGGTGAAGCCGGGTACGTCCGCGTTGGTGGAGTCCACCAGGAACAGGTCCACGCCTTCTTCGCCCAGGCGGGCAAAGTGGCGCAGGTCGGTGATGCGCCCGTCCAGCGGCAGCTGGTCCATCTTGAAATCGCCCGTATGCAGCACCGAGCCGCCCCCGGTGCGGATGAACACGGCCAGGGCGTCCGGAATGGAGTGGTTCACGGCAATAAATTCGCACTGGAACGGGCCCAACTGCTCCACCTGCTCTTCCTTGACCGTCAACGTGCACGGCTTGATGCGGTGCTCCACAAGCTTTGCTTCAACGAAAGCAAGCGTCAGCTGCGAGCCGATCAGCGGGATGTCATTGCGCAGCCGCAACAGGTACGGCACGGCACCGATGTGGTCCTCGTGCCCGTGCGTGAGCACCACGCCCACCACGTCCTCAAGCCGGTCCTTGATGTAGGAGAAATCCGGCAGGATCACGTCCACGCCCGGCTGGTCTTCTTCCGGGAAGAGGACGCCGCAGTCGACAATGAGCAACTTGCCGTCAATCTCGAAGACCGTCATGTTGCGGCCGATCTCGCCAATGCCGCCCAGGGGGACGACCCGCAAGGTGCCCTCAGGCAGCGTAGGCGGGGTCCGCAACCCTGGCTCAGTCATTTGGGTCATGTTTAGATTTCCATTCCAGCTTCCGCGAGGTCAGCTTTGATCATGGCGATCTCGTCCTCGCCCGGCTCCACCAACGGCAGCCGGACGACCGAGTTGGACAGGATTCCCTGCCACTTGAGAATTTGTTTCACGGCAACGGCACCCTGCACGTGGCCCATGGCGGCCCGGATGACCGGGTCCAGTTCAAAATGGAGGCGGCGGGCCGTGGTGAAGTCCCCGGCCGCTGCGGCGTCGACGAGCGCGCGGAACTTCGGGGCAGCAACATGGGCGCTGACACTGACCAGTCCGACGGCGCCCGCGGACATCAGCGGCAGCGTCAGCCCGTCGTCGCCCGAGTAGACGTCCAAATCGGTGTTGGCCAGGACCCGGGTGGTTTCGCTGAAATCGGCCTTGGCGTCCTTCAGCGCGGTGATGCGCGGGTGGTCGGCCAGCTTGATGATGGTTTCGGTGGTGATGGGGATACCTGCACGGCCCGGAATGTCATAGAGCATGACGGGGAGGTCGGTGGAGCTGGCGATGGCCTCGAAGTGGGCCTGGATGCCGGCCTGGCTGGGCTTGTTGTAGTACGGGGTCACGATCAGCAGGCCGTCAATGTCGAGCTTGGCTGCACCCTGGGAGAGGCTGATGGAGTGGCGGGTGTCGTTGGTTCCGGTGCCGGCGATCACGCGGGCACGGCCGCCTACGGCTTCGACGACGGCCTGGAACATGCCCAGGTTCTCTTCGTCCGTCAGGGTGGAGGTTTCACCAGTGGTGCCGGTGACAAGGATGCCGTCGCAGCCGTCGTCGACCAGCTTGTTGGCCAACTCCCCCGCTGCCTGGTAGTCCACTGCCCCGTCGGTGGTGAAGGGGGTGACCATGGCAGGTACCAGAGTTCCAAAGGGGCGCAAGGATTTTTCAGTGACAGACATACGTAAAACGTTACCTGCTACCGGGCATTTTCCTGCAACGCTGTCCACGCGTCGCGGCCGGGGGTTCTGCGGGGCGTGGTGAACCTAATTCCACGATGGACGCTCGCATCTCCGGACGGCCTCGTTTGCCGTTGCCGCAGCCTTTGCCGGAGTGAGTGCCGCGGTGGCCGGATGGCGTTGCTGTTCTTGGAAGAAGGCCGCGGCGATGGCGCATCTGAGGCACAAGCTCGCCGGCTACGCGGCCTTGTTGCAGCAGATCATCGCGCTGCTGCAGGTGCTGGGTAGCCCGGTGGTGGTGGGCACCTCCCCCGTGCTTTTGGGCAAGGCCGTGCTACAGGTTTCCCTCTCCGATCCCCGGCCGTGTTCGCCCTTGACTGTTTCTGCCCCCCGATAAGGGCTATCAATCGGACGCGCTCGCCGTGATCCCGGTCCTCTTTGTCGCATACGACGGCGGCCGCCCACCTCGCGTGCCCCCGTCACCGCTGATGCTCCCCCTCCCTTTAGGACGGTCCGAGTACCGCTTGCGTGGCCGGGGTTGTGGATAAGTTCTAGCGGGTTTCGCAGCTCTTGTGTAGCTTGGTAGGAAGTCACAACGGCGGGCTTCAACGATGAAGTCTGCCACTCATAGAAGAGGTATGGGGGACGGCAATGCGGGACCGCCACACCACAATCACGCAGCAACCGATCCCACCGGCATCACACCGGCGTAAATTCACCCGCGTTTTCACGGGCGTCATGGCCGCGGCAGCCGCTGGGATGCTCGCACTCACTGGCTGCACCGGCACAAAGTTGGAAGCTGACCCAACTCTCGCGCCGCCAACGAGCATCGCGGCGACCAGCGCTCCGCCTACCACGGCAGCTCCAACGCCCACGGCTGCGCCTACCTACCAGCCAGCCACGGAAAATGGGCCGGCACAAAACGTTCCCATTCCTGTTCTGCCCGATGCAGCCAAGGAGTTCAGCAAGCAAGGCCTCATTGCATTCGCCGAATATTGGTACAGCACCCTCGGCTACGCCTTCGAAACCGGCGACCCCGAACCAATGATGGCTATCTCGGGTCCGGATTGCAGCA
>JBBSQT010000244.1:0-3916 GCA_038243775.1 Actinomycetales bacterium
CATGGCGGACGGATTTGACCTCAACTATAGTTGAGGTTCTAAAGTCACAGAGAGATCCTGCCGTGGCGGCCGGACGTGGTGAGGGGATTTTGTAGTCATGACTGTGCAGCTCCAAGCGCTGGGATTGACCGCCGACTTCAAGGCGGCCTTCGGTGGACATCCGGCCGGTGTGGCCATCATTACGGCAGACGTGGGGACCGGGCCCGTGGGCATCACCGCCTCCTCTGTCGCCTCGGTGTCCGCGGAGCCGCCCCTGCTGGCCTTCTCCCTTGCCGCGCAGAGCGGGTCCGCGGCCGTGCTCGCCGTCGCCGAGACCGTGGTGGTCCACCTGATGAGTGCGGCGGACCTGGAATTGGTCAAAACCTTTGCCGACTCGCGCTCTGAACGCTTCACCGAATCCATGTCCTGGACCCGGCTGGCAGGCGGGGAACCGCTTCTGGCCCACTCCGGCTACGCCCTGCATTGCAAGATCCTCAGCCGCACCCCGGCCGGCGGATCCCTGCTGCTCGCCGCCGAAGTGCTGGAGATCATCGCCGCCCCAACACCTTCGGCACCGTTGGTCTACCACGGCCGCAACTTCCACGCTCTCGGCGAAAACAGCATCCTGCCCCGCTAGGAAATTCCGGCCAATTCCGCTCAGCAGATGCCCTGGCATCCACCGGAGCCAAAGCATGCTGGGGTACACTACAAATCCTATGGAAAGTAAATCTAGGGGCCGGCGCAACGGCTTGCGGGGGACCCAGACGTCCTCCCGCAACACCGCTGCACATGCCGGCATATCCCGCACCCGCGACCATTGTTCCCCCTCCATTGCAGCGGCCGGCCCCGACGCCGACCACCCTCCGCCGGCGGCCAACCCCCACGCCAGTGCAGCACGTTTCCGCAGCGCCGGTGAACGGGGGAGGCTGTAAATGGAATGGATTCTCTTGGCGGCAGGCCTCCTGCTCATTCTCGGCACCGGGTTCTTCGTCGCCGTTGAATTTTCCCTTGTTGCCATTGACCAGTCAACCGTCCAGCGGGCCGTGAACGACGGCGACAAGGCGGCAGTGCCGCTGTTGCGCTGCCTGAAGTCCCTCTCGACCCAGCTCTCGAGCTGCCAGCTGGGCATCACCCTGACCACCCTCTTGACGGGCTTTCTGATGGAACCCTCCCTGGGTGTGCTGTTGGCTGTTCCGTTGACCGCACTGGGCGTGCCCGAGGCCGCCGTGACCGGAATCGCGCTGGCGCTGGCCATGTTCATCGCCACACTCCTGTCCATGTTGATCGGGGAGCTGGTGCCCAAGAACATGGCCATCGCCAAGTCCTTTGAGATCGGCAAGGCCGTGGCCCGCCCGCAGCTGGTGTTCACTGCCGTGTTCAAGCCGGCCATCGTTATGCTGAACGGCTTCTCCAACAAGGTGCTTCACTTGTTCGGCATGGAGGCGAAGGAAGAAATCTCAGGCGCCCGTTCGCCGTCGGAATTGGCATCCTTGGTGCGCCGCTCGGCCGCCATGGGCACCCTGGATCTGGGGACGGCAACGTTCGTGGCCCGCACCCTGACCTTCTCCGGCCGCAGTGCCGCCGACGTCATGACGCCACGGACCAGGGTGGAAACCATCGAAAGCACCAAGGCCGTGGTGGACATCATCGACGTGGCGCGGCGCACAGGTTATTCGCGCTTCCCCGTCATCGGCGACTCCGCCGACCACATCCTGGGCGTGGTCCACCTGAAAAAAGCCGTCTCCATCCCTTTCCACAAGCGCGGCGCCATTGAAGTGGGCGCCATCATGACCGACGTGCTGCGCGTGCCCGAAACCGTCCACCTGGACGCCCTGATCCTGGAATTGCGTGAGGGGAACCTGCAAATGGCCGTGGTTCAGGACGAATACGGCGGCACGGCCGGTGTGGTGACGCTGGAGGACCTGGTGGAGGAAATCGTCGGGGAGGTCTCCGATGAGCATGACCGCGTCAAGCCCGGAATCCTGCTCGCCGCGGACGGCACCTGGTTCTTCCCTGGCCTCATGCGCCCCGACGAGGTCACCGAACGCATTGGCCCGCTGAACGTCCCCGACGAGGCCGGCTATGAAACCGTGGGCGGCTTCATGATGGCCGAACTGGGCCGCATCGCCGCCGCTGGTGACACCGTTGAGGTGGACGGCGGCCAGCTTGTCGTGGACCGGGTGGAGCGACGTCGGATAGACCGGATCCGCTTCATTGCGGCACCTGCCGCCGTGGCCGATGCCAGTGACGAACAAGGCGGTGGTTCGCTGTGAACCCCTGGGCAGGAATTGCCTGGCTGGTGGTGCTGCTGTTGGGCAACGCCTTCTTCGTGGCCGCCGAGTTTGCCGTCATGACCGCACGCCGGAGCCAGATTGAGCCCCTGGCCGATGCAGGCTCCAAGCGCGCCAAAATCACCCTCGGCGCCATGGAGAACGTCTCCTTGATGCTGGCCTGTTCGCAGTTGGGCATCACGGTGTGTTCACTGCTGATCCTGAATGTTTCCGAGCCTGCCATCCACCATCTGCTGGCCGCACCGCTCCATGCGGTGGGCGTCCAGGACAATGTTGCGGCGCCCTTGGCGTTCGTCATCACCCTGGCCCTCGTCACCTTCCTGCACGTGACCTTCGGGGAGATGGTGCCCAAGAACATGAGCGTTTCCGCAGCTGACAAGGCTGCGCTGCTGCTGGCTCCGCCGCTGGTTTTGATCGGCAAGGTGGTGCGCCCCGTCATCTTCTCGCTCAACTGGAGCGCCAACCACGTGGTGCGCCTGTTCGGAATTGTGCCTACCGACGAGGTGTCCTCATCGTTCACCTTGGAGCAGGTCCAGTCCATCGTCGAGGAATCCACCCGCAGCGGCCTCATGGATGACCAGACCGGCCTGATCACCGGCGCCCTGGAGTTTTCCTCCCAGACCGCCGAAAGCATCATGGTGCCGCTGGCCGATCTCGTGACGCTGCCGCCCGAAGCCACGCCCGTGGATTTTGAGCACAAGGTGGGCAAGACCGGGTTCTCCAGGTTTGTCTTTGCCGACGCCCAGGGAGCGCTGCTGGGCTATCTGCACCTGAAGGACGTGCTGCGGATTCCGCTGGAACGCTACGTGGTGCCCATCGGCGAGGGCAGGGTCCGCTCCATGGTCAACCTGCACGCCCATGAGGAGATTGAGGACGTCCTCGCCACCATGCAGGCAACCGGAACCCATATGGCCCGGGTCATTGACGACGCCGAAAACACCCTGGGCGTCCTCTTCCTTGAAGACGTCATTGAGCAGTTGGTCGGTGAAATCCGGGACGCCACGCAGACCAGCGTGCACGAACGAAAAAAGGCTTGATGCGAACCATTCCCAATATGCGCTATGCTGGTTCTTATTGGTAACAATTCTCATTAGCCTTCTGCAAAGGAATCGCATGCTTTATCCCCGCCGCAAGCTCGCCGTCACGGGTGCCGCACTCGCCGCCATCCTTGTCCTCGCTGCGTGCGGCAGCGGAGGGGGTGCCGGAGAGGGTGCCGGCGGGGGAGGCGCGGCCACCACGGCCACAGTGGATGCCACCATCTCGGTGGTGGCTTCCACCAACGTGTACGGCGAGATTGCCAAGGCCGTTGGCGGGGAGCATGTCAGCGTCCATTCGATCATTTCCCAAGCCTCAGCGGACCCTCATGGTTATGAGGCCAACGCCCAGGACAAGCTGGCCGTTTCCAAGGCCAGCATCGGCATTGAAAACGGCGGCGGCTATGACGATTTCTTTGCCCGGCTGGCCCAGGGGCAGCTGGGGGCCAGCGAAATTGTCAACGTCAGCGCGCTCTCCGGCCTGGACACCGGCAGCGGCTTCAACGAGCACCTTTGGTACTCCCAGCCCACCATGACCAAACTGGCCGACGACCTTGCCGCCCGCTTCACAGCCCAGCTGCCGGCGCAGGCGCAAGCGTTCACCGCGCAGGC
>JBBSQT010000245.1:0-3912 GCA_038243775.1 Actinomycetales bacterium
GTTGCCCGGGCGCTCGGTGTTTTTCTGGTGGAGGCGGTCGGCGGAGCGGCGGTTGATGCCTGAACCTTCGCTGAGGTAGGGGTCATTTTCCTTGTGGCCCATGACCAGCAGGGAAGCAATGAGCAGGGTTACCACGAAGGCGATGCCAAAGGCGACGCCGGCCAGGTCCCAGCGCAGCCCGTTCCTGGTGCCCCCTGCGGAGACCACCAAGGTGACCACGCCGGCCACGGAGGCCAGCGCCGCGGAGAAGCCGAGGGGGAATTTGATGGAGTTGCCTGAGTTTGAGTTCTGCGGCTCTGCGCTGCCCACGATTGGTCCTTTTGCTTGTTTGGTATTCCACGCACCACGCGTTTCTACGCAAAGTAGAACATGTGGTAACTAGTTTACGCGGCTTTTGACTTGCCGCCGTCATGACGCAGGGTGAGAGCGGACAACGTCCACAAGGCACCGGCCATCAAGGCTCCACCGCCACTGACACCCAGCAGCCCATGCGGGCCGGCTGCGGCAAAGAAGGGCAGCAGGATGCCCGTCCCCAGGCCGAGGATGCCGGAGACGATCCAGTCCCCGCGCAACGGCGACGTCCCTTGGATGCCATTGGGTTTGTAGAAGGCTGCGAAAAGTTCGGCGCCACCCATGACGACCAGTGCTGCACCGGCGAACCAAGCCGCCACAACAGCGTTGAACGAAATCGCCACAACCACCCCGCTCATGGCAATCAAACCGGCAGCGCCCAACAACGCCATGCGGCTCGTGTTGCCGCGCGGCAGGTCAAGGGTACGCACCACCAGGTAGTGGGAGGCCGCCAACGCCAGCAGGTAAGCTGCCAGGGCCAAGGACAGCCCAAGGGTTCCGGGGTTGCCCCAGAAGACCGTGACCAGGCCAAACGCGACCGTGATCAGTGCCCGCAGCAGGACAGACTGCCACAAGATGACACCCCCGCCAAGGGAAGAGCCTGCACTGCTGGACTGGGGTAGGGCCGTTTCACTCACTCTGCAAGTCTAACCGCGCGACGTCGAAGGCCGACAATCTAGATACCCACCTGCATCCAGTTGCCCGTGCGTGCACGCAATCCCAGGGTCAGCGCGCGGGCACCCATGTAGCCCAGGCTGAATGCCGCCCAGATCCAAAACAGTCCGGGAACAGTATCGCCGAGGTGGCTCGCGGACACCCAGAACAGCAGCGGAAGGTAAATGACCAGGTTGCCCAAGCCAACCAAGGCCAGGTACCGGGCGTCACCCGCTCCGATGAGTACGCCGTCGAGCACGAAGACGTATCCGGCGAGTGGCTGGCCAACGGCCATGACAATCAGTGCCGCGCTCAATGCCGCATGGACACTGGGGTCGGAGGTGAAGATCCAGCCCACCACACCCGAAGCCGCCCACAGCGCCAGCCCGGTGATGACACCAAATCCCAGCCCCCACCTGATCATGGTGTTGGTCAGGGCCCGGACTTCTGCGATGTTTCCGGCACCGAGTTCCTTGCCGATGAGGGCCTGGGCTGCGATGGCGAGTGCGTCGAGGGCGAAGGCGAGGAAGGTGAACAGGGTCATGGCCAGCTGGTGGGCGGCAAGGTTCGTTGGCCCCTGTGCCGTCACGACCACCACGGTGACAAGAATTGCCACCCGCAGCGAAAGGGTGCGCAGCATGAGCCAGCTGCCCACGCGCGAGACGGCCCGCACGCCGGCAAGATCCGGGCGCAGGTGGACGTGATATTGGCGCGCTGCCCGGACGACGATGAGCAGATAGACGGCCGCCATGCCCCACTGCGCAATCACCGTGCCCAGGGCTGCACCGCCCACGGACATGCCCAGCCCGTAGACGAACACAAGGTTCATCAGGATGTTCACGGCAAAGCCCACCGTGGCGACGATCAGCGGAGTCTTGGTGTCCTGCAGGCCGCGCAGCACACCCATGGCCGCCATGACCAGCAGCATGGCGGGGATTCCGGCCAGGCTGATGAGCAAGTACTCCCTTGAGTACGCCAGCACCTCCCCCTGGGCGCCCATCGCGTTGAGCAGGGGCCCGCCGGTGAACACGCCCACCACCGCGAGCACGACCCCAAGGATGAGGGCCAGCCACAGCCCGTCACGTCCAACGGCAAGAGCACGCGCATGTTGCCCGGCTCCCAGAAGACGGGCAACTGCCGGGGTGGTGGAGTATGCCAGAAACACCATGAGTCCCACAACGGTCTGCATCACCGTGGCAGCCAGCCCAACCCCCGCCAGTTCGGCAACCCCCAGATGCCCAACAATGGCCGAGTCCGCCAGCAGGAACAACGGCTCGGCGATGAGGGCGCCGAAGGCTGGGATGGCCAGCGCCCGGATCGCCTTTGCCGTTGACCGGCGGGTGGCCCGGGCGGTGTCTTTGGGCATCATGGTGTTCGGCATGATTCAACAGTAGCTGCCACGGGGGCGTGGGCGCGGGCTGGATCTCGCGTGGGCGGAGGAGCCCGCGGCCGGGTTAGTAGCCGCCGCCGCTTTCACTGGCCATGTTGGCGAAACGTGAATAATGGCCCTGGAACCCCAGCACAATGGTCTTGGTGGGACCGTTTCGGTGCTTGGCCACAATCACGTCGGCTTCACCGGCGCGTGCCGATTCCTTGTCGTAAATGTCCTCGCGGTGCAGCAGGATGACCATGTCTGCATCCTGCTCAATGGAGCCGGACTCTCGAAGGTCGGAGACCATGGGCTTCTTGTCGGTTCGCTGTTCGGAGCCGCGGTTCAGCTGTGACAGCGCCACAACAGGGACCTGCAGTTCCTTGGCCAGCAGCTTCAATGCACGCGAGAACTCGGAGACTTCCTGCTGGCGCGACTCCACCCGCTTGCCGGAGGACATGAGCTGCAGGTAGTCAAGGACCACGAGCTTCAAGTCATGCTGTTGCTTGAGGCGTCGGCACTTGGCACGGATTTCCATGAGCGACATGTTCGGAGAGTCGTCAATAAACAGCGGGGCATCGTTCATCCTGCCCATGGTGGTGGCAATCTTTGACCACTGGTCGTCCTTGACGGTTCCCTTGCGCAGATCCTGCAGGCTGATGGTGGCCTCGGCGGAAAGCAGGCGCATCGCAATTTCATTGCGGCCCATTTCCAGGGAGAAAACAACCGTGGCCATGTTGTGGTCAATAGCGGCCGAACGCGCCCAGTCCAGCGCGAACGTGCTCTTGCCCACGGCGGGGCGGGCTGCAATGACAATCATCTGGCCCGGGTGCAGGCCGTTGGTCAGTTCGTCGAATTCGTAGAAGCCCGTGGGCACGCCGGTCATGCCCTGGCCCTTGTGTCCGGATGCCTCAATTTCATCCACGGTGGACTCCATGACATCCTTCAGGAGCACGTAGTCCTCGGTGGTGCGGCGTTCGGCCACGGCGAAAATCTCCGCCTGTGCGGCGTTGACGGTGTCCTCGACTTCTCCGTCCTGGGCATAACCCATCTGGACAATTTTCGTGCCGGCGGTGACCAGACGGCGCAGCACGGCCCGCTCGGCAACAATCTCAGCGTAGAAGCCGGCATTGGCGGCTGTGGGCACTGACTGGATCAGCTGGTGAAGGTATGCGGCGCCACCGATCTTGGTGATTTCACCGCGCTTGGTCAGCTCATCGGCGATTGTGACGGCGTCGGCGGGTTCCCCGCGGCCGTACAGGTCCAAAATGGCTTCGTAGATGCTCTCATGCGAGGGCCGGTAGAAGTCATTGCCCCGCAACACCTCCACCACGTCCGCGATAGCATCTTTGGAGAGCATCATGCCGCCAAGCACGCTCTGTTCCGCGACGAGGTCTTGGGGTGGGGTCCGGGCGAAGTCCGACTCGCGAGTTGATGATTCGTTTTCCCTGGTTGGCGCCGACATGTTCATGACCTCTTTCTGCCCTGCTGGCCGGGTATTTCACCACTTGCGCATTGTGTTCGCGCCAGTACTGCCA
>JBBSQT010000246.1:0-3873 GCA_038243775.1 Actinomycetales bacterium
CAAACTGCCGGTGGCCGAAAGGCGCGGTATCCCGCACCACCTGATGGACTTCCTCTCCGTCCGTGACGACACCACCGTGGCGGCATTCCAGCAGATGGCACGGGCTGCCATTGCGGACATCCGCTCCCGTGGCAAGCTGCCCATCCTTGTCGGCGGTTCGGGCCTGTACAACCGGGCCGCGATTGATGTGCTGGAATTCCCCGGCACCGACCCGGACATCAGGGCTGCGCTGGAACAGGACCTGGAACGCGACGGGCTGGCCGTGCTGCTGGCCCGGCTGCGGGCCGTTGACCCGGTGTCCGCCGAACGGATCAATGACGGAAAGCGCGTGGTCAGGGCCCTTGAAGTCCACGCCCTGACGGGACGGCCCTTCAGCTCCTTCATGCCTGACCGCGAGTATGTCAGCCCCACGGTGCAGATCGGCCTGAACGGGGACAGGGCGGAACTGCACGGCCGCCTGGCCCGGCGTGTGCACACCATGGTCCGTGACGGCCTGCTCAATGAGGTGGAATCACTAGTCCCGCAGGGCCTGCGGGAGGGTCGCACGGCACACAAGGCCCTCGGTTACCAGCAGTTCCTGCGCGTCCTTGACGGTGAATCAACAGTGGCGCAGGCCAGCGAGGAAACCATCGTGGGCACACGGCAATTTGCCCGCCGCCAGCTTACCTGGTTCCGCGCCGACCCCCGGGTGAACTGGTTGGACTGGGCGCAGCCTGACCTTGGTGCGGCTGCGGCAGCGCTCGTGGCCAGCGCCGTCCCGGCCTGACCTGCACAGGCTCCCCGCATCCCGGCGCGCCTTGTTCCGGACGCCCGCCTGGTCCCGACCGCCCGGCGTCCGTCGGACCACGCCGGCGCCCGTCGACCGCCCCGGCCGCTGCCTTGACGCGGGCCGGCCGGAACGCAGGCTGTGCGGCGTGGTGCGTGGGGTGCTCGAGTCTTTAGACATGATTGAACCTGGAACCTCCCTGACCGGCCTTCGCTTTTCCAAGGGGCACGGCACCGGAAACGATTTTGTCCTGGTGGCCGATCCGGACGGGGACCGCGCACTGGGCCCGGAACAAATCGCGAGGGTGTGCGACAGGCACCGCGGTCTTGGCGGCGACGGGCTGATCCGCGCCGTGCGCAGCCGACACCTGTCCGAAGGGGCTGCGCTGCTGGCAGAAAACCCCGCCGCCGAATGGTTCATGGACTACTACAATGCGGACGGTTCGCTCTCGGAAATGTGCGGGAACGGCGTGCGCGTGTTTGTGCATTTCCTCGTCGCGCAAGGTCTGGTCTCGCTGGCCCCGGGGGAGGAATTGGCCATCGGCACGCGGGACGGCATCAAGCACGTTGCCCGCACAGCCGGTGGCTACCGGGTGGACATGGGCCCGTGGGGGTTCATCTTCCCGCAGGACAAGGCGCAGGGCCGTGACTCGCTGGTGGAGGCGCGGGGCCTCGACGTGGCCCGGCCGGCGCTGTCCATCACGCTTGGCAACCCGCACACCGTGGTGGCCCTGGCCGACCTCGCCGAGCTGGCCGCCGTGAGCCTCACCACAGCGCCCAGCGTCACTCCGGTGCCCCCGCATGGGACGAACGTGGAGTTTGCTGTGCCGGCCGAGCCGCTGGTGATGGACGACGTCGGACACATCAGCATGCGCGTCCACGAACGCGGCGTGGGGGAGACCCTGTCCTGCGGCACGGGTGCGTGTGCCGCAGCTGCCGCCACCCGCCACTGGGCAGGAGGCGGGGCTCCCGCATCCTGGCTCGTGGCTGTTCCCGGCGGTGTGGTGGGTGTGCGTTTCTTCCCCGGCCCCGACGGGCGTGAGCACGTGGAACTGAGCGGGCCGGCGGTCATGGTGGCCGACGGCGTCCTTGCCGACGGCATGATGGACTAAATTTTGCTGCCTCAGCCTGCAGCGCGGGTCACCCGCAGGATCCGGAAAGCCTTGTGCGTGGAGTCGCGGCTCACGGTGTACCCGCCCTCGGGGAATTGCCCGGCCAATTCCGCCGCCAGCCAGCGCTGGAGCGAATCCGAGCCAAGGTTTTTCTGCACCACCAGGTAGGCGTTGCCGCCCTTGGCAAGGCGCGGCAGCCACATGAGCAGGATCGAGTGCAGCTCGGACTTGCCGACACGGATGGGCGGGTTGGACCAAATGGTGGTGAAGCGCAGCTGTGGATCGACGGCGTCGGGAGTGGAGGCCCTGACATTGTCCAGGCCAAGAGCCGCGGCATTGTCCCGGGTCAGTTCAATGGAGCGCTCGTTCACATCGACGGCGTACACGGTCGTTTCGGGGGAGCGCAGCGCCAACGTCAGGGCGATGGGCCCCCAGCCGCAGCCGATGTCCAGCAGATTGCCTTCCGTGGCGGGAGGCGGCGCCTCATTGAGCAGGACGGTGGTGCCCTTGTCCACGCCGTCGGGACTGAAGATGCCGCCGGCGGTCTGGAGGTCGCGCGTCTCACCGGCCAGGACCACGCGCAGGGGCCGGCGCTTCATCGGTGTGGACGGTTGTGAACTGAAATAGTGCTCTGCACCCTGAGTACCCATAGTCCTGCCAGATTAGTGCGCCAAAACAAGTTTGTGTATCTAGGCACGCCTAACCGCAGCCGTGGTTTTCCACAGGCTTTTAGGACCGAAGGTGTGCGTGTGGGTGGGCCGGACTACGATTGAGGGTAAGCGCCTATAAGGAGAACATGTCCAACGCATCTGCACATCATGGTTCCGATGACAACAAGCACCCCAATGTCCACGGAACAAACCCACACGGCCCTGACGAATCGGAGCAGGAACTCTCTGCCGAGGAGATCGAGGCTGTGATCGACCGGATCCTCGCCAAGGATGCAGCCGCCAGCCGTGCTGTGCGTGCCGAGCAGGAGATCGCAGACCAGGACCCCTATGAGGGGACGCCAACGGCGCGCCCCCTTGCAGATTCCCCGCAGACCAAGTCGGCACTGGGCGGTTCCGCCCAAGCAGTCTCCGCACTGGACTTCCAGCACAGCCGCTTTGACGGGGACCAGAGCGAGCTTGCAGAGCGCAACGCCCTGCGCCGTCAGGCCAGCCACTCCACCGAGTTGGAGGACGTGACCGAGGTTGAGAACCGGCAGCTGCGCCTGGAAAGGGTGGTTCTGGCCGGTCTGTGGTCCGAAGGCACCATGGCCGACGCCGAAAACTCCCTGCGTGAACTGGCAGCACTGGCTGAAACGGCCGGCTCCGAGGTGCTCGACGGCTTGGTGCAGCGCCGCGCCAAACCCGACCCGGCAACCTATCTTGGCCAGGGCAAGGCCCAGGAACTCAAGGACATTGTGCACGCCACCGGGGCCGACACCGTCATCATTGACGGGGACCTTGCCCCTTCACAGCGGCGCACCCTGGAGGAAGTGGTGCGGGTCAAGGTCATTGACCGCACCGCCTTGATCCTTGACATTTTTGCCCAGCACGCGCATTCCCGGGAAGGCCGGGCCCAGGTTGAACTGGCACAGATGGAATACCTGCTGCCGCGGTTGCGCGGCTGGGGCGAGTCCATGTCGCGCCAGGCCGGTGGCCGGGTGGGCACCGCCGGTGGCGGCATCGGATCCCGCGGGCCCGGTGAAACCAAAATGGAGCTCGACCGTCGGAAGATTCGCACCCGCATGGCCAAGCTCCGCCGCGAAATCGCTGCCATGGCGCCTTCACGGGAAACCAAGAGGGCCAACCGCAAGCGCAACAACGTCCCGTCGGTTGCCATCGCGGGCTACACCAACGCGGGCAAGTCCTCCCTGCTCAACCGACTGACGGATGCCGGCGTGCTGGTGGAAAACGCCTTGTTTGCCACCCTCGACCCCACGGTGCGCAAGACCGAAACGGCGGACGGCCTCGGCTACACCCTGGTGGACACGGTCGGCTTTGTCCGCTCA
>JBBSQT010000247.1:0-3872 GCA_038243775.1 Actinomycetales bacterium
AGCGCGGTGTGGTCCTCCCCCGCGGGACGGACGATCCGTGTGGCCTCGACCCGGCTGGTGTCGCTGGCCCAGCGCTCGATCGCTGCCATCGAGTACCAGGTGGAGGCGGTTGACGGTCCGGTGCGCCTGGTGGTCCAGTCGGAGTTGGTCGTTAACGAGCCGATGCCTGCGGCCAGCGCAGACCCCCGGACGGCCACCGTGTTGGAGTCTCCGCTGCGGTCAGAGATGCACGCCAGCGACGGCGCCCGGGCTGAGTTGGTGCACCGGACGGAGCGCAGCGGACTCTTCGTGGCGGCGGGCATGGACCATCTGGTGGACGGCCCGGCGTCCATGCAGGTGCTGGCGGAGAGTTTCCCCGACTTGGGCCGGGTCAGCATGACCGTCACCCTGGAGCCGGGGGAACGTCTGCGCCTGGTCAAGTTCGTCGCGTACGGCTGGTCGTCGGTGCGAACCCGGCAGGCATTGCGCGACCAGGTGGACGCCGCCCTGACGGGGGCACGCCAGAGCGGCTGGGAGGGACTGTTGGCCGAACAGCGGGCCTATCTGGATGATTTCTGGGCTCATGCCGACGTCGAAGTTGACGGTGACGCAGAGGTCCAGCAGGCGGTGCGGTTTGCGTTGTTTCACGTGTTGCAGGCCGGGGCCCGGGCGGAGGGCCGGGCCATTCCGGCCAAGGGCTTGACAGGGACCGGGTATGGCGGTCATGCCTTTTGGGACACGGAGACCTTCGTCTTGCCGGTGCTGACGTACACCGTGCCCGGTGCTGCCGCGCATGCCCTTGCCTGGCGGCACTCCACTCTCGGGCCGGCCCTGGAACGGGCGGCCCAGCTGGGCTTGAAGGGGGCAGCCTTTCCGTGGCGCACCATCGCCGGAGCCGAGTGCTCCAGTTACTGGCCGGCGGGGACAGCGGCCTTCCATGTGGGCGCGGACATCTCCGACGCCGTCGTCCGCTACCTGGGAGCCACCGGAGACTCGGACTTCGAGCGGAACTTCGGCTTGGAAATCGTTGCCCAGACCGCCCGGTTGTGGCGCTCCTTGGGCCACCACGATGGCCGGGGCCGTTTCCGCATTGACGGGGTCACCGGTCCGGATGAGTACAGCGCCGTCGCGGACAACAACATCTTTACCAACTTGATGGCCCAACACAACCTGGTCTCCGCCGTCGCCCTCGCCAAGAGAAATCCGGACCGGGCCCGTGATCTGGGCATCGATGATGAGGAGATGGCGGCCTGGGGCGACGCCGCACGGAACATGATGCTCCCCTACGACGAGGTGCTTGGGATCCATCCGCAGGCGGAGGGCTTCACCGCGCACCAGGAATGGGATTTTGCCGGCACGGACCCCGGGCACTACCCCCTGCTGATGCACTTCCCGTATTTCGATCTCTACCGCAAGCAGGTGGTGAAGCAGTCAGACCTCGTCTTGGCCATGCACCTGCGCGGTGGGGCTTTCACCCCGGAACAGAAGGCCGCGAATTTCCGCTATTACGAACGCCTCACGGTGCGCGATTCCTCCCTGTCCGCCGGCACGCAGGCCGTCGTGGCCGCCGAGGTTGGCCATTTGGGCCTGGCCTATGACTACCTGGCCGAGGCAGCCCTGATGGATCTGGACAATCTGGAGCACAACACCCGCGACGGCGTCCACATCGCGTCGCTGGCCGGCACCTGGATCGCCCTGGTGGCCGGCCTGGGCGGCATGCGTGAAACAGACGACTCTCTCAGCTTCGCCCCCCGCCTGCCCGGGAGCCTTGCCCGCGTGTGCTTCCGCCTCCTCTTTCACGGACGGTGCCTGCAGGTCGAGACCACCCAGGAAGCCACCAACTACAGCCTCTTGGTAGGTGACACGCTGGCGATACTCCACTTCGGCGAGAAAGTCACCGTGACGCAAAATCCCGTATCGCGCCCGACCCCGCAGTTCCAGCCGCTGCCGGGCGAAGCTGAGCAACCCACCCAGCCGGCCGGACGCGAACCGCTCCCCCGCAGTGAATACGGCAGGACCACCACCCGGAAGGAAACGCCATGAAGGATACAAATCGACCGGACCGCGAAAACGCTCGGGTGGACCCGGGCGCCTACGAGGCCTGGCTTTTTGACCTCGACGGGGTCCTGACGAAGACCGCCTCGGTGCACGCGGCCGCCTGGAAACAGGCCTTCGACGGGTTCCTCGTAGAAGAGGGCGCCTTGCGCGGCGAGGACTTCACGCCCTTCGACCCGGGCGCTGACTACCAAAGCTACGTTGACGGGGAACCACGCGCGGACGGGGTGCGGAACTTCCTGGCTTCCCGGGGCATCACCATCCCCGAGGGGACCGATGGGGATGCTGCAGACGCCCGAACAGTCCAAGGACTTGGCAACCGCAAGAATGAGCTGCTCCTTCACGCCTTCGAGACCCACAATATTCCACCCTACGACGGCGCCGTCGCACTCGTGAAGGTGCTGAATTCGCAGGGAACGCGCACCGCAGTCGTGTCCGCCAGTGAGAACACCGCCGCGGCGCTTGAAGCTGCAGGCATAGCTGACCTTTTCGATGCCCGCGTCGACGGCCATGTGGTGAAGGACCGCCACCTGGCAGGCAAGCCCGCGCCTGACAGCTACCTCGAAGCGGCCCGGCTTCTGGGCGTGGACCCAGCCCGGAGTGTTGTTGTCGAAGACGCCCTGGCCGGGGTCGAAGCAGGCAGGGCCGGCCGTTTTGGCCTGGTGGTCGGCGTCAACCACCACGATGGTGCCGGCGGCCACGACTACGCAGACCAGCTGCGGGCACACGGCGCCGATGTGGTTGTCACCGATCTGGCCGAGTTGCTGGAGCAGCCAGAACCGTCCCGGTCGGTGGACTATCAAGAGCACATGCCGAACAAGCCAGACGGAGGCGGGAGAGGGGAGACGGAGTTCATAGCCACGATTGCCTCATCGCTCATTTTCGTCGCCGAGCTGGAGAGATCTGTCAGCTTTTACAGGGAAGTTTTCGCGTGTACAGTCTCCGTTCGCCATGGCAATGGAGCGCTGCTTCTGGCCCCGGGCGGCTTTCAAATCTACCTCGTGGCCATCGGCGACCGCCAGGAGCACCGAACCGGCGGCATCGGCGAGCACCACCTGTTGTGGACGACCCACAGCGCAACGGCGCTGGATCATTTTGAACAGCTGTTCAAGGACCGCGGATGCTATACCTACACACATGTCAGCGGAGGGGTGACGTTCGTTGAGGGGAGCGACCCGGACGGTATCCGTGTAGTGGTCTCCTACCCCAGCCCGCAGCAGCATCCCCGCTCGGTGCTTGACGGGCGCCTCTACAACTGACTGCCGCATGCCAGTGGATTCCCGGTCCAGACTGCACGTGCCTTCAAGCTGCACCTGCGGACTCCGAACCAGAGAAGTGGCAGAGAACCCATTCCAAGGTAGTGCTACGGCTGGTACGGCACCAACTCCCTTTGTTGCCGCCTTTGACACAGTGGTAGATTTCCCCACAAGGCCGCCACGAAGCGAGGCAGCTGAAGGCCACAGGCCAAGCACCGGCCCGGCTTCACTGTTGG
The DNA here is from genome assembly GCA_038243775.1 of Actinomycetales bacterium. Taxonomy (GTDB): domain Bacteria; phylum Actinomycetota; class Actinomycetes; order Actinomycetales; family Micrococcaceae; genus Specibacter. The sequence goes on from JBBSQT010000247.1 coordinate 3,527, forward strand.
CCAACCCAGGGGGCCAGGATCGTGGTGCACCGTGAGTGCAAATCCAGCAGATGGAGTCTCCCCGTCCCCCGGAGCCGGGGACACTCCCCATCGGGGCAGAATCATCGTCATCACCGCCGCGGCTGCCTTGGGCGAACTCCTGTTCGGCTTCGACACCTCCGTGATCAACGGTGCGGTCAATTCGATACAGTCCACTTTCAGCCTGGGTTCCGCGGCTGTGGGAATCACCGTGGCCATCACGTTGATCGGCTGTGCCGTCGGCGCATGGTTCGCCGGCCAATTGGCCGATCTCTGGGGCCGCAAGCCAGTCATGGTCCTGGCCGCCGGCTTGTTCGTGATCAGTTCA
>JBBSQT010000248.1:0-3869 GCA_038243775.1 Actinomycetales bacterium
CGGACCCTTCGGCCTGCTTGGACCAGCCGCGGGTGATGGTGATGTCGCGGAGCTGGTCGTTGCTGCGGCCGTCGGTGCGCAGTGTTTCATTTGTTGTCATGGATACAAGGTTACCGGGCGAGGGGCCCGGTCCGGGCGGAGTGGTCCCAGGCGCCAAGAAATCGGACATGGCCAAGAAGTTTGACCTTGGAAAACAGCTGCCCGAGCTGTTGGCCCGGCTCGTTCCGAACCAGCGAAACGCTGTGCCTTATGCCGTTGCCGCCGCCAGGCCTGAAGGACGGATGCGCAACCGTGAAGGTGTAGAAACTCTGATCGAGGAGGCGCGTGGGGCCGTCGATGAAGCGGAGTGATCGTGCCGATGATGGGAGGCTGCCCGGCGCGCTCCAGCCAGCACCCAGCACCGAGCACCCAGCCAGCACCCAGCAGAGACGACAATGCGTGGCGTCAGCGCTTCCGGCGCAGCAGCGCTTCGATCTGCTTCTCGCGGAAGAAGGTGGATGCGGGCTTGATGTAGCAAAGCGTGATGGCCGCCAGGGCCACGAGGATCTCCACGATGGTGACCAGGCCGCCGGGCATGGTCAACGCGGTGATTTGATACAGCGAGCCGATGGCGATGACTCCGCCGGCCAGCCGCGCCCACATGGCACCCTTCGCAATGAACCTGGCCAGCACCAGGTAGATCACGATCACCACGATGCCACCCGCCACGGCCGTGACGAGGGAGAACTTCACGGCACGCTCCACCACCGCTTCAAGGATGCTGCCTGCCCCCATGTCCAGGAGTGCCTCCCGGGTCCACGCCCGAAAACCCGCCGAGGAAATGTTAATGATGCTCAGGCCCGTCACCACCACCTGCAGCACGGCAGCGGCCTGCAACAGCCGCACCGCCCAGCCGATTTGTCGCGGCGGCACGGGCCCGGATGCGGGCTCCGGCGGCGTGGGTCGGGCCGGGCGGGGAGTGGTGCTCATGGGGAGAGTCCTTGGTTGGTTCAGCGCCGGTGCGCGGGCAGGATTGCGTTCGGGCTTGTTCGGGTTCCGGCTTGTTGGCGTGGAGGCTTGCAAACGTTCAGGCCGATATTCCCGGGCCCAGGCAGGCGGGCCAGGCATGCGGGCCGGAAGGCGGGCCGGAAACGCCCCGGCTAGATGGTGTAGTGCACGCCTGCGACAGCGGCGGCAACGTCGCGGTCAAACACCTCACGGGCCTCGGCCACCACCGTGGTGGCGTTGGTCCATACCGGAATGTGGGTCAACAACAGGCGCTTGACGTTTGCACGGGCCGCGGCCTCGCCGGCCCGCTTCCCGGTCAGGTGGACGTCCTTGATGTGGTCGTCGCGCCCCTCTTCAAAGGCTGCTTCGCAGAGGAACAGGTCCGCGTCCTTCGCTGCATCCTCCAGCCCCTGGCAGGCGTCGGTGTCACCGGAATATGTCATGACGGCCGTGCGGTCCATGCCGGTGCCGTCAAATTCCGTAAGCTCAACCCGCAGCGCATAGGCTTCGGGAACGGGATGGTTGACGGAGTAGGGGATGACCTTGAACGGCCCCACGGTGACGGGCACACGCTCTGCCCAGTTTTGGAAGTCAAATTCTTCGCGCATGCCCGGATCCAGGTCCAGTCCATAGGCGGTGGCAAGCCTGTCGGCGGTTTCGGCCGGACCCCACACGGGAATCCTGTCCCTGTTCCAGCCGTTCGGTGTCCACCGGACCGCCACATGCAGCCCGCACAGGTCCATGCAATGGTCGGGGTGCAGGTGGCTGAGGAAGATCGCGTCGATGTCCTCCAGGTCCATGTATCTTTGCACGGCACCCAGCGCCCCGCTGCCGAGGTCGATCAGCACCCGCCAGGGCCGGACGCCGTCGTGCGCGGTTAAGAGGTAACAGGACGCGGGCGACGCCGGACCCGGAAAGGACCCGCTGCACCCAACAATCGTCAACTTCATCTTTGCTCCCCCGCCGCCGTACCCGGAACTGACAGTCTGCCCACCGAATCGGCCAAAACAAAATTGGAGACGGGCGAGGAGGCATGCCCGGCACTGCTCTTGCGGGCCGCGGCCAACATGCCCTCGGTGATTCGGGTCAGCGACCCGGTGGGATAGTGGGCCGAAACATGGCTGACCTGGGCCACCCCGCGCACCTCCGGCCCCAGGAAGCGCCGGGCCAGCAGGCCAAAGCTGGAGGCGTCCCCGGTGGAGAGGAACTGATGAACGGGAGCCTCGCCGGAAACCCGCTCCAGGTCGTGGCTCACGAGCGCCTTATAGACGTCCTTGGCGGTTTCCTCAGCGCTTGAAACCAGCGTCACGGCGTCGCCCATGACGTAGGAAATCACACCGGTCAGCAGGGGGTAGTGGGTGCAGCCCAACACCAGGGTGTCGACGGCGGCGGCCTTCAGCGGCGCCAGGTAGGCCTCCGCCGTGGAGAGCAGCTCGGGGCCCGCTGTCACGCCGGATTCCACGAACCGCACGAAGTCGGGGCAGGGCGCACTGGTGATGCTCAGGTCGGGGGCGGCGGCGAAAGTGTCCTCATAGGCCCGCGAACCCACCGTGGCGACCGTGCCGATGACGCCGATCTTGCCGGTGCGGGTGGCCGCAACTGCGCGGCGCACCGCCGGCTGGATCACCTCAACCACGGGAATGCCAAAGCGGGCCGTGTAGCGTTCGCGCGCATCACGGAGGACCGCGGCCGAGGCTGAATTGCAGGCGATGACCAGCAGCTTCACCCCGGAGTTGACCAGCTCGTCCATGACGCCAAGCGCATTGGCACGCACCTCGGCAATGGGCAGCGGACCATAGGGCCCGTTCGCCGTATCCCCCACATACAGGATCGATTCGTTGGGCAGCTGGTCAATGACGGCCCTCGCGACTGTCAGCCCGCCCACACCTGAGTCAAAAATGCCGATCGGCCGGTCCGCCACCGGTATCGGCTGCGGACCGGCTTCATTGTCCGGTGAATGGGGGGTACGTGCAGCGTGTGTGCTCATGATCGTTTCAACAATAGTTCGTTTGGACGGCAGGCAGGGACATATTCCGCGCCCGGGGTGCTTTGAGGTGTCGCGGGTTTGCATCCCGCAGGCTCAGGGGGCACGGGTTTATTTGGCACGGGCGTGCGCGACCAGCATGGCCTGCACCAGGGACTCCTGCAGCCACGAGACAAAGTTGTAGACAAGGCTGAGGTAACTTTCGACGTCGTCCGCGTCACCCCAGTCCTGCACCTCGTGCACCTTCTCGGCGTCCTCTTCGCTGCGGATGTCCAGGCGTTCGGCGAGCACCAGGCGGACGTCGTTGAGCGCCTTGGCCCACAGCGTGGCCGATTCCCGGTCCAGGACCAGCTTCTCGGATTCCAGTCCCAGGGAGGCTGCCCGCAGCGCGCCGATCTTGCCCTCCCGCAACGAGCGTTCGGTGAGCTGGCGGAACTCAAGGGCGGAGTCGGCGTCGTCCCGCACAGCATCCGGCAACAGGCGCAGCAGGGCGGGGTCGGTGGGGACGGTGACGTCCATGTCCAGGCCGATCAGCGCCGCGAGCGGGTCCTCGTGGGCGGGCGTGTCCGGTTCCAGCATGGTGATGATGTCGGCGAAAAGCTTGCGGAGGAGGTCGCGCTCGGCGGGTTCCAGGAATCCGGTGATGCCGCGGCGCCCGGCGGAGAAGGCCTTAGCCACGGTCGCCGCCCTTCGACACTGTCGCCCACAACCCGAAGCCGTGCATGGCCACCGCATGGGCTTCCATTTTTTCCTTGGCGCCGTGGGCGACGGCGGACTTGCCCTCGGTATGGACCTGCAGCATGAGCTTCGCCGCCTTGACCTCCGAATAGCCAAAGTAACTTTGGAAGACAAAACTGACGTAGCTCATCAAATTAACCGGGTCATTCCACACGATTAA
>JBBSQT010000249.1:0-3841 GCA_038243775.1 Actinomycetales bacterium
AGCCTCCTGGATTCAGCTGGATGAGCCGGCCCTTGTTGCCGACCAGGACGTTCCGATTGCGGAGATCCAGGCCGCGGTGGCCCGCTCCTACGAGGTGCTCGCTGCTGCGCCCGGCCGCCCCCAGATCCTGGTCTCCACCCCCTTCGGCGCTTTGAGCGAACTGCTGCCCACCCTGGCGGGCGCCCCCATCGAGGCACTGCACATTGACGCCTTCAAGGGTGAGCTCCCGTCCGCAGGCGAACTGTCCCTGCTGGGCGGCAAGACCGTGGTGGCCGGCGTCGTCGACGGCCACAACATCTGGCGCAACGACCTGGCCGAGTCCGTCCGCCGCCTCGACACGCTCGTTGCTGCAGGGTTGCGCGTGGCCGTCTCCACCTCCACCTCCACCCAGCACGTCCCGCATGACGTCACCGAGGAAACCCAGCTCTCCTCGGAACTGCGCAGCTGGTTGGCGTTCGCGGACCAGAAGGCAGCGGAGGTGGTGACCCTGGCAGCCCACCTGGCGGACCCGGCGTCGTCCGCAGCAGCCGTGGCCGAAGCCACCGCCGTCATCGCCTCCCGGGCAGTTGCAGCCGGGGTCAAGCGTCCCGAGGTGCGTGCCCGCCTGGCGGCCCTGGCGCCGTCGGACTTCAACCGCTCGGAATACTCGGTGCGCCAGGGTGCCCAGGACGCTGCACTGGACCTGCCGCCGCTGCCCACCACCACCATCGGTTCCTTCCCGCAGACCGGGGAAATCCGCAGCGCCCGCGCCCGCGCCAACAGGGGCGCCATCACGGCCGAGGAATACTCGCAACTGATGAAGGATGAGATCAAGCGCGTCGTGGAACTGCAGGAAGAGCTCGACTTTGACGTGCTGGTGCACGGAGAACCCGAGCGCAACGACATGGTCCAGTACTTCGCCGAAAACCTCGAGGGTTTCGACGTCACGGTCCACGGCTGGGTCCAGTCGTACGGCAGCCGCTGCACCCGCCCCTCCATCCTGTGGGGCGACGTCGCCCGCGAGAAGGCCATCACCGTCGAGTGGGCCCGGTACGCCCAGTCGCTGACGAACAAACCCATGAAGGGCATGCTCACCGGCCCCGTCACGATCCTGGCGTGGAGCTTTGTGCGTGACGACCAGCCGCTGGGGGAGACCGCGAACCAGGTGGGCCTGGCCCTGCGCGATGAGATCGCGGACCTGGAAGCCGCCGGCATCAAGATCATCCAGGTCGACGAGCCGGCCCTGCGCGAACTGCTGCCGCTGCGCCGCGCCGACCAGCCCGCCTACCTGGACTGGTCCGTGAACTCCTTCCGCCTTGCCACCGCCGGTGCTTCCGACGGAACCCAGATCCACACCCACCTGTGCTACTCCGAATTCGGTGTCATCATCGACGCCATCGACGGGCTGGATGCGGATGTGACCTCCATTGAGGCTGCCCGCTCCCGCATGGAGGTTGTCAACGACTTGGAGAACCACGGCTTCGGCCGCGGCGTCGGCCCGGGCGTCTACGACATCCACAGCCCCCGCGTCCCCGGCGCGGCCGAGGTCTCCGAACTCCTCGGCACCGCCGTCAAGCACGTTCCGGCCCGCCAGCTCTGGGTCAACCCCGACTGCGGCCTGAAGACCCGCGGCTACGCCGAAACCGAAGAGTCCCTGCGCAACCTGGTGCAGGCCACGAAGGAAGTCCGCGCCCAGCTCGTCTAGTCCCCACGGGCCCCGGGGTCAGCCCCGGGTCCGTCCACGCACTCCCCGCCCCCGGTTGTTCCGCAAGGAGCGGCCGGGGGCTTTTTGCACCCTGCACCTCATTCTGTGCTCCAGCTGTGGCACCGGTGGCTTTTTCCAGTGTTTTCTGTGCAATTTCTGGTGCATCGATCCAAGTGGAAGGCGAAATGGGCCGGAAGCTGGTGGAGAACCTGCTGGGCGGGCCTGCACCGTGCCGGGAAACTGCAGCAGATGCGACTAATTGCCCGGCAATCACCGCATCTGCTGCCATCTCGAATCCGGCACCGCATCAGCTGCAGTTTCGCCCACACCTCAACGTCCCAGGCAGCACCCGGGCCAATGCTTATTGGTGCGCCAGCGCCGCGGCCTGTGGATTATTGGCCGGGCGGGTAGATTGACACCATGAATGCACAAGAGACCGTGGCGGCAGCAAGAGCAGTTTTCAACAGCGGGGCAACCAAGCCCTTGGCGTGGCGGTTGCGCCAATTGAAGGCCATGAACCAGATGCTTGTGGAGCACCGCGACGACTTCACTGCAGCGCTGGCCGCCGATCTTGGCAAGCACCCGGCCGAGTCCTGGCTGACGGAACTTGGTTTCCTGACCTCAGAGATCAGCCACACCGTCAAACATTTGGAAGACTGGATCAAGCCCCGCAAAGTATCCGTCCCGCTGGCACTGCAGCCGGCCCAGGCCAGCACGGTGCTGGAGCCGCTCGGCGTCGTACTGGTCATTGCGCCGTGGAACTATCCCATCCAGCTGCTCTTGGCCCCCATCATCGGTGCCCTGGCCGCCGGAAACACCGTGGTGGGCAAGCCGAGCGAGATGACGCCGGCAAGCTCGGCAGCATTGGCCCGATGGGTGCCGGAGTACCTGGCCGGGGCTGTGAGCATTGTGGAGGGCGGCGTGCCCGAAACGAGCGAGCTGCTCGAACAGCGCTTCGACCACATCTTCTATACAGGCAACGGGCGGGTGGGGCGCATTGTCATGGCCGCCGCCGCGAAGAACCTGACGCCGGTCACGCTGGAGCTGGGCGGGAAGTCGCCGGTCTACATTGACGAAACGGTGGACATGACTGCCGCGGCGCGGAGGATTGCCTGGGGCAAGTTCATGAACGCGGGCCAGACGTGTGTGGCCCCCGACTACGTCCTGGGCACGGACGCGGCGCTGGCGAAGCTGGCCAAGGAATTGCCGCTCGCCATCGAGGATCTCTATGGTGCCGAGCCCGAGCGCAGCCTGGCCTACGGGCGCATGGTCAACGACGCCGCGTTCGCCCGGATTGACGGGCTGCTCAGTCATGACCTGGCGGACGACGGCGGGTCCTCACTTGTTGCTGGCGGCCACAGCGACGCGTCCACCCGCTACATTGCCCCGACAGTTGTGCATGTTGACGCGCAGGCGAAGCTGATGAAGTCGGAAATTTTCGGTCCCGTGCTGCCGCTGCTCACCGTAGCGTCGCCTGCAGAGGCGATTGCCTTCATCAACGGCCGGGACAAGCCGCTGGCCTTGTATGTCTTTAGCGACGACCAAGGTATCCGGAAGGACTTCCTGGAAGGGACGTCGTCGGGCGCCCTCACCTTCGGGGTTCCGGTTGCGCACCTGTCCGTGCCGGGGCTTCCCTTTGGCGGGGTGGGGGAGTCCGGCATGGGCAGTTACCACGGGCACTACTCGGTGGAGACGTTCTCGCACCACAAGGCGGTGATGGGGAAGCCGCTTGCCCCTGACACGCTCGCGCTCATCTACCCGCCGTTTGGCAGGATCAAGAAGCAGCTCATCAAGCGCATCGTGGCGCCCGCAAAGATGTTCAAAAAGGGCTAGGTGAGTGGTGTCGAATGGCTGTTTGAGAGGTCCCGTTGCCGGGCAGACCCAATTTTTTTGGTGCTGGGGAATCGTTCCAAGCCGATGTGGGCTTTCCGGATTTTGCCGGGAATGACCTTTTTCGGGTCTGTAGGACGCTGGCGAGGGCCCGTGGCGGCGTTCATCGGGCTTTCCTGACTTGGACGGCTCTCTGCCTGTGCTCATACCGGGAATCCAATCGGTCGGGAGGGCATGATCTGGCTGATTCCGAGCACGCCAAATCGGGCGATGTTCACCGCTGCGGCCAACAACGAGAAGTCGGCATCCACTTTTGTCCTACCCCGG
>JBBSQT010000250.1:0-3838 GCA_038243775.1 Actinomycetales bacterium
AGCAATGCCCCGGTTTTTGCCAAAACCCACGAGGCAAACTCGTCGATGGCAAGTCCGGCAATGACAGGGTCTGGTATTGCGTCGAGCTCCGAAACTGCCGCGATGCAGTCTGCTAAAAGCCGATGGGCGCCGCTGCGTGCCTGCACCGCCTGTACCCACAATGCGTGGCCGGTTGGAATTTGTGCAGTGCAGCGCAGCGCCAGCACAGGATCAAAGTGGCGCAGCGCGCTGGCTGCTGCGGCCACTCCCAACCGCGGTTCCAACGGCAGTCCCGCGTCGAGGGTCCACGCCGCCAAAGACATGGTCTCCCTGGCGTCGAGGGACTCCAGCTCGGTGTCAAGTGTCGTTGCAATATCGGACAGGAGCGCAGCCATTCGTTCCGGAGTCAACCCGCTGCGTACGATGTCGCCAACATAGCGCTCTGCAAGGTGAGCACGGTTGTGGCCCGACAGGCCAACCTCGACAAACCCCCGCTCCTCCAGTTCCCACAAGAGCTCTTGGCCCAAAACGGACGTTGCCACCTGAACCGGGGTGTTGCCGAGCAGGGACATCTTCTCCACACCCAGGCGTACGCTCTCGTGTTCCCTGGACAACCGCGAACGGACGATAGCTGCAAGTGCACTGCTGGCATCCATATTAAGGGAGTCCCTGACAACCCACCCGCCGAGGTGCTTTCTGAGGCTTCCCTTGGCCACCTGTTCATAAAAGAGTGCCTGAAGAACCAGCGGAATGCCGTTGCTTGCCTTGTGCAGCGCAGTCACGGCGGATTCGGAGACAAAAGTTCCGGTGGCATTGGCTATCAGCTCCCCCACTTCATCACGGCTGAAGTAATCGAGCCGAATTTCGCGCAGGAGACCGTCTTTCACCAGCCAGGCGAGGTCTTCCGGCAGATCGCTGCGATTCCTTGCCATCACCAACAATTTGACTGTGCCTCCCATCACCAGGTGCATCAGCACGCCAACTGTCATGGTGTCCAGTCCGGGGAGGTCGTCCACAATGAGCAAAACCTGCCTGCCGGCAGCATCATCTTGGATGAGTTCGTCAATGCCCTGTATGACGCTGGACGGGGATTCAAGTGATGTTGCGGGCAGCCGCGCCATCAGCATGGACAACGGGGCATAGGTGACCAGTGTTTCGGCGGGGGAACCGAAAAGACGCTCAATGTGGGTGGTGGGAGTCAGCTTTGCTTCAACGGCCCGCGCGAGTGCCGTCTTCCCCACTCCCCAGGGGCCGGAAACCATGACGCCGTAGGTCCCCGCAGCATTGAGAGCATTGACCGTTTGGTCAATCTCTGTCTGCCTGACATGCGCAGACCAAGCCCTGCGTTCAGCCGCCCCCATGGCTTCGAAAGTCCCCACCTTGGTGGTTTTCGACCATGCGGGAGCAGCAACATCATTGTAAATCGTCATGTCGAGACCCCATTTGTCGTGCAGCCGGCACTCCCACAGCGATGGATCGGCCGCCTAACTGAGAGCATAACAGCCGGTTCAGATAAATTGAACCTTTCGGCTAGTCCTGCGGCTACCGGTATTTCTCCTGTGCTGCGGCCATGCCCCCGGCCACCAGCAGTTCGACGGCGTCGGCGGCGTTGTCGATGAGGAACGGCAGTGCCTTGTTCTCCGTGCTGGAGAAGTCGCGCAGCACGTGGCTGGCTGCGTCTGCCCGTCCGGGCGGCCTGCCCACACCCGCACGCACACGGTAGTAGTCTTTGGTGCCCAGGGTCCGGGAGATGTCGCGCAGGCCGTTGTGGCCGCCTTCGCCACCGCCGAGCTTGAGCTTCACGGTGTCAAAAGGGATGTCAATCTCGTCATGCACTGCTATGACATTTTCGGGGGCGAGGTTGTAGAACTTGGCCAGTGCCGCCGTCGGGCCTCCCGTGAGGTTCATGAAGACGGTGGGCTTCGCCAGGATCAGTTTGTGGCCGCCCATGCCCAAACGGCCGGTGGCGACCAGGGCCTTCGCCTTGTGGGTTTTGAAGGTGGCGCCAAGGCGGGAGGCAAGTTCCTCAACCACCAGGTAACCAATATTGTGCCTGTTGCGGCTGTAGCCGGGCCCGGGGTTCCCGAGCCCGACTACAAGCCAAGTATCACTCATGATGGATGAAGGCTACTCTGCAGCAGCTTCTTCGGTCTCATCTTCGGTGGCAACGGCCGGCTCTGCGAAGTGGACGATCAGCAGGTCGGCTTCGTTGACCAGCTCGACGCCGGCAGGCAGGACCAGGTCGCCGGCGAGGACGTGCTGGCCGGCGGCCAGACCATCAATGCTGACCTCAATGAAGGCAGGCAGGTCGGTTGCGTCGGCGGAGAGGCTGACAACAACTTCTTCCTGGTTGACAACAGTGGCCGGGGCAGGCTCGCCCACGAGGTGGACGGGAACGTCAACAATGACCTTCTCGCCCTTCTTGACGGTCAGCAGGTCGATGTGCTCGACGATCTGCAGAACGGGGTCGCGCTGGATGTCCTTGACCAGGGCGAGGTGCTCTTCGCCTTCGATGGTGATGGTCAGCAGTGCGTTGGAGGCGCGGATGGCGCGCATCGTGGCACGCTCCGGCAGAACCAGGTGCAGGGGGGCTGCGCCGTGGCCGTAGATGACGGCGGGGATCTGGTCTGCACGGCGGATGCGGCGTGCCGCGCCCTTGCCGAATTCGTTGCGCAGTTCGCCGTTCAGGCTCAGTTCAGACATGAAAAAGCTCCTTCATTCCTTCGTGGTGGGCGTGGACAAAACAGGTCGACACAATCCCAAACAAGAATGCAAGGAGCGTAGAAGACCCAGTCGATCACGGACACAAAATGCGTCCCTCGCCAAGGTTTACTGATCTAGTTTAGCAGAACGACGACGAGCGGCTGACAGCGTTTGCGCCGCAGCGAAAGTGGTTTTGAGGCCGGTGCCGGCCAAAGCTTGACGCCTGGTGCCAGTTCGCTTCGTTTGTGCTCGGACCGCCGGCTGGAGCACTGCGCGTCGTCCTTTATGCCCTCCGGTTATCACAGTGCGTAATATAACAAAAGCCGTTGACACGTCAAAATTTGTCATGGTACAAATTGCCAGGGGGGCATCCACAGCTGGGCCTCTGCCCAGTCACAGGGAGTGATCGGGTTCGTATGCTATTTCAGGAGTCACCTTGATCACTCGCCAGCGGCTTTTCGCCGCTTCCTCAACCGCCGCCCTTGTGGCCGGCGGATTGGCCCTTTCCGCCTCACCCGCACTTGCCGCCCCCGGAGACACTGCCTGCGTCTCTGCCCAAGCCAGCTTTACCCGTGCTTTGGTTACGGCCGAAGAAAAGTCACAGCTGTCCTCCGATGTAGCCAACGCCCTGGAAAATGTTCTGGACAAACAGACCGTCCTGGCCCAGCTCATCCTCGACAGCGACCCCAGCGTTCCGATTGCAGAGGCCGCCGCGACCCTCACCGCGGCCGCGTTGGCTGGCGCTAACGCCGACCTGGCCGCCGCACAGTCAGCTTTCGCCGCTGCCACGGCCGACGCCGCCGCCGCACTAAACGCAGCGGGGGCTGCGAAAACCGCCCTTGGCGTTGCCGAGGCCGCGCTGACGGCGGCCGTGGCCGCTCAGGTGGATGCCCAGGGCGCCTACGACGCGGCGCTTGCCGCCCAAGCAACCGCCGAATCCACACTCGACGCCGCCGTCGCCGCCGAGGCAACTGCCCAGGCCGCATTCGACGCCGCCCTCGCCGCCGAGGCAGGCCCTCAAGCCACCTTCGACGCCGCCGTCGCCATCCAAGTTACCGCCCAGGCCGCATTCGACGCCGCCGTCGCCGCCGAGGCAGGCCCTCAAGCCACCTTCGACGCCGCCGTCGCCATCGAAGTTACCGCCCAGGCCGCATTC
>JBBSQT010000251.1:0-3829 GCA_038243775.1 Actinomycetales bacterium
CACTGGCTGAGCAGGACGAGGACGGCGGCAACAGCCAGCGCAAACACCAGTGCGGCTATCCATTTGGGCTTGACGGCGGTTTTTAACACACTTCAACGTTACTTCGTATGCACGTAGAACAACGAATGCAGCTGGGTGGCGACTGGGAGGCCCTGCGCGTTCCCGGCGGTCAGCCGGCTGGTGCGCCAGCCGGTGTCCCGCAGGGCGGCGGTCAGCCGGTGCCTCGCAGGGCGGCGCAGCGCCGGAGGCGGCTGGACGGAGGCCCGCAACCCAAGACGGCACCCATATTTTAGTGGTCGAAGAAGACCAGCGTTGAGTTGATCAATTCGGCAATAACCTCGGTGTCGTGGGCCCGGCGCAGGGATTCGCGGAAGTTCTCCTTGAAGAGGGAACGCGCCAGGGTGGCCAGCACTTCCAGATGCGCGGAGAACGACGCGGACGGCGTGGCGATGAGCAAGATCACCGTGGCAGGTCCGTCCACGGCGCCGAAATCCAGGCTGTGGTCAAACTTGGTGATGCCCACGGCAATGGAAACCTCCCTGACGTACCCGCTGCGGGCGTGGGGCAGCCCGATTCCCCCGGGCAGCCCCGTCGCCATCTGGTGCTCCCGGGCGTTGACGTCACGGAGGAAGCCGTCAAGGTCCGAAATGCGGCCCTGTTCAAAAAGTTTGGCAGCCAGCTGGGCTGCGGCGTCCTCCTTGGACTCGGCCACCATTTCCAGAATAACCAACCCGGGGTTGGTCAATTCTGTTTCATACCGTTCCAGTAGACCCGATGTCATTGCTACCTTTCGACTGCAGCCAAGCTGTGTTCCAGGGGAAACTACGGTGAGACGATGACCTCGACCCGCTGAAATTCCTTGAGGTCGGAATATCCGGTGGTTGCCATCGAGCGGCGGAGTGCACCGATCAGGTTGGAGGCGCCGTCGGCCTGGTGGGCGGGGCCGTGAAGCACTTCCGCCAAGGTACCGACGGTGCCCATGTGGACGCGGTGCCCGCGGGGCAGTTCCTGGTGGTGTGCCTCCGCACCCCAGTGCCAGCCCTGGCCGGGTGCTTCGGATGCGCGGGACAGTGCGGCACCGAGCATGACGGCGTCGGCGCCCATGGCTATTGCCTTGACGATGTCGCCGCTGGAGCCCATGCCGCCGTCGGCAATGACGTGCACGTAGCGTCCGCCGGATTCGTCCATGTAGTCACGCCGGGCCGCGGCCACATCGGAGATGGCGCTGGCCATGGGTGAGCGGATGCCCAATGCACGGCTGGTGGTGGTTGAGGCACCGCCGCCGAAACCGACCAGGACGCCTGCCGCGCCTGTGCGCATGAGGTGCAGCGCCGGGGTGTAGCCGGCAGCACCGCCGACGATGACGGGGACGTCGAGTTCGTAGATGAACTGCTTGAGGTTCAGCGGTTCAGTGGACTTGGAGACGTGCTCGGCCGAGACGGTGGTGCCGCGGATCACGAAGATGTCAACACCGGCGGCCACTACCGTCTTGTAGAACTCTTGGGTGCGCTGCGGGGTCAGGGAGCCTGCCACGGTCACGCCGGCGGCACGAATCTCGGCCAGACGGGCGCTGATCAGTTCGGCCCTGATGGGGGCGCTGTAGATCTGCTGGAGACGCACCGTGGTTTCGGGGTCCATCACGGATGCCTGCAGCAGTGCGATCTCATCAAGCACCGACTGCGGGTCCTCGTACCGGGTCCAGAGGCCCTCCAGGTCCAGGACGCCCAGGCCGCCGAGCTTGCCCAAGGCAATCGCCGTCTCGGGAGACATGACCGAGTCCATGGGCGCGCCCAGCACGGGAATCTCGAACTGGTAGGCATCGATCTGCCATTTCACCGACACGTCCTGCGGATCACGCGTGCGCCGGGAGGGCACAATCGCAATATTATCCAACGAATATGCGTGGCGCCCACGCTTTCCACGGCCAATCTCAATCTCATAAGTCACGCCACCCAGCCTATCGCAGGGACGGCCCGAGCAAGGAAAGCAGTTGGCCTATTGCCCGAGATGACCGCCCCGGCCAAATTCGCCGTTGTGGCCGGGGTGGCCGGCAAGTACTGCTTCGAGCGTTGTGGCAGCATGGTGTTCCAGCTCCGCTATGGCTTCCACCCGGGAGGCCATGGCGGCGAAGTCTGGATCCCCCGCCGCACCCACCAGCCCTGTCAGCGCATCCCAGTGCTCCCCCAGGGCCCGGTACTGCGCGGCCGTCTCCTGCATGCCGGCACGCACGACGCCGGAACTCCCCTCGGGGACCAGCGCCGACTCCTCCAGGAATTGCGCATACAACGGACGCAAGGCGCCGGTGCCGCTGAACCGTCTGCCCGCCAGCAACCCGTGGAGCATCGCCATGCCCTGGACGGCACGTGTGGGGTCCGCGAAAATCCGCATCCAACCGTGCTTGGACTTGCCGTCCGTGAGCCGCTGCGCCCACGTCCGCATGCCCAGAATCCCAAAATTGTTGGCGTACCCCGGAGGAACACCCGGCGGCGACTGCTGTGAAAGCAGTTCCCGCACCGTCTCCCCCATCGACTGGCGCACCACGTCGGCACTGAGCTCCTCCCCCGCGAGAGGATCCCCGCCGCGCGTGACCACATGCCCCTGCCAATGCTTGTCTGCCCTGCGCGAGCCGCGCGCCTGCGCAAGCTGTGCCGCGGCGGCGAGCTCAAGCCGCCGGCCGCCGTCGTCAACCACATAATCCGCACCCTCACGGGCCACGACCACAACATCAACGGAGTCCATGTCGGCGAGCGGGTCCTCGGCCACCCACGGCAATTTCCCCCGGACCACGCGCACGACGGCGGGCACTCCGGTTTCCAGCGCGGCATCCAACCGGGATTGGGCCAGCGCCGCACTGCCGGTCTGCTGGATGTTGACGGCGGCACCACTGCGGAGCAGCAGGTTTTCGGTATACGGGCCCGGGTGGAATCGGGTGACAGCCGAGGCAGTGGTCGTGTCCTTGTACTCGAACGTGAAAATCATGAAGCCGATGCCGCCGGCCAGCCCCGCCAGCATTGCCTCACTGAACGGGGCGTCGGTGAAGGGGTTGCGGACACCGGAAGCGGCCAGGGTCCGGGCCCACAACCCGGAATCCCAGTGTGAATAGTCGGTCCGCGGGTCATAGGCTGCAAGCATGGCTCGAGTCTATCGGGGCGTGGCAGCGGCCGGGGCGCTCGGGCCCGGGGCCCCTCGGCCGTTAGGCTTGGCCTATGACTGAGACTGAACTGCGCATGACCGACCACGAGCTGCTGACCCTGCTGTCGATGACCCCGACGGAGTCGGCGGCCGTCTCGCTGGGCCTTCTCCGGCTCGACCAGCACGGAGACAATGAACTCCTCCACAACGCCGGGCTGACCACGCTGCTGGTGCGCGGGCTGGCAGCACCGCAGGGCGAGAAAATAGTGCCCGTGGACAGGTGCGCCGTGGTTGGCACCGTGCTCTCGCAAGCCCAGGAATGGCTGGAGATCAAACTGGCCACACCCGACAGCGACCACGTCCTCTTCGCCATCGGTTCCAACGTGGGGGCCATTTTAATCAGCATCAGCCCCTTCGGGGTGCACGAAATCCAGCCCATCGAATCCGGCCCCGCCATGCTGGAACTGGGCATCCACCTCAGCGACGAGTACCTCACCGGTGCAGCCGAGGGCCTCCCTGCCACCGCCGTTGTGCGTCGTCTTCGCGTTGACAGTGAAGCCGTCGTGGCCCAGTTGACCGCCGTGGAATCCGGCGAGTGGGTGCTGCGCTCGGGCACCGAGTCCGAGTTCGTCGAGGAGGGTTACCCAGCCTTCGAGGCCATGGACCGGTTCAAGGCCGCGCTGGCCTGACTCCCGCC
>JBBSQT010000252.1:0-3796 GCA_038243775.1 Actinomycetales bacterium
TGAGTAACTTGTTGTCCAAATTGGGGCTGTCGGCATCGGCCGGAAAGCGTGATGCCGCACCGGGGCCGTGCCCGCATTGTGGCCGCCAAGCGGCTGTGCAGAACATTGACGCAGAACGCAGAAAACTCCCGCACCCGCCCGGGAGGTTGTCATGTGACAGCCTGGGGAGGTGCGGGAGCGTCTGGCAAAAACGGTCCGAAGGTGGTGCCGCGTCCGGGAACGGACGGGTTACTGCTCGTCGTCGTGCTTGGGTGTTTTCACATCCAGCGGGTCCGGGTGCAGGAATGCGTGGGTGAGCAGGTCCGCCGTCTGCTCGATCTGCCAGGGCCGGGCACCGAGCTCAGCCAGCGCCTCGGACACCGAACCAAGGCTCAGAGGTGCCGGTGGACGCCAGCAGATGCGGCGCAGGTGGTCGGGGGTGAGGATGTTCTCGGCCGGAATGTCCAGTTTCTCGGAGAGCTTGGCCAGGCGCGCACGTGCCGTGGCCAGTCGGGCTGCCGCGTCGTGGTCGCGCTCCGCCCAGGCGCGCGGCGGCGGGGGCGCGTTGTTGGCGACCTGCAGGGGCGGAAGGTCGGTACTGGCCTTGGCCGTCTGGATGGCGTGCAGCCATTTGGGTGCGTCGCGCTTGGCTGCGCGGCCGTGGAAACCGGCGAGACCCAAAAGTGCGGGCACTGTGGTGGGCATGCCCTTGGCCGCGGCGATGATGGCGGAATCGGGGATCAGGCGGCCCGGGGCAATGTCCCGGTGCTCGGCAAGTTTCTCCCGGGTTTGCCACAGCTCGCGGACTGCGGCCAGCTGGACGCGGTTGCGGATGGTGTGCGAACCGGACGTGCGCCGCCACGGGTCGGCCCGGGGCGCAGGCGCGCCGGCGTCGATCAAGTGCTGGAATTCCTGGGCCGCAAATTCAAGCTTGCCACCATCTGCCAGCAGCGCCTGAAGTTCCTCTTCCAGATCAATGAGCACTTCGACGTCGAGCGCCGCATAGCGCAGCCACGGTTCCGGCAGCGGCCGGGTGGACCAGTCTGCGGCAGAGTGTTCCTTCGCGAGGTGGAATCCGAGCAGGGATTCGACGACGGCCCCGAGGCCCACCCGCGGAAGTCCGGCGATGCGGGCGGCCAGTTCTGTGTCAAACAGCCTGTCCGGCCGCATACCAACGCCGGCCAGGCAGGGCAGGTCCTGGCTGGCGGCGTGCAAAATCCATTCGACGCCGCGCAGGGCCTCGTCCACCACCTTCAGGTCATCAAACGCCTCGGGGTCAATGAGCCAGGTGCCGGCGCCCTCGCGGCGGATCTGCACCAGCATGGCGCGCTGGCCATAGCGGAAGCCCGACGCCCGTTCGGTGTCCACGGCTGCCGGGCCGGTGCCTGCCGCCAGCGCTGCAGCACAGCGGCGCAACGCCGGTGGGGAGTCGACGACGGCGGGGATCCCGTCCCGGGGCATGTCCAGATCCACCAAGTCGGGAAGTTCGCCCAGTTCAACTTGGACACCGTCAATGAGGACAGAAGTGAGCGGTTCGGGAGCAACTTCGGTGCTGGTCTTGCCCACCGTGCCGGGGGCGGAAGCGACCCGGCGCCCTGTTGCGGCGGCACTGAGACCGTGATGCGGGGTGGACATTTTAGCCCTGGCGCGGCTGTGTGCGTTGGATTCTGCGTTGGTCATGATGTCCTTAGTCTACCGAATGGGCACCGGGCGGCCCTGAAGGGGACGGTCGAGCATGCGCCGGCGTTACTGTTCGGATCTTTTTCGCCGCGGGGCCAGCAGGGTTACACCGCCTGGAACCGGCGGCAGGCCGGCGAAGGTGCACAGAATGTTGCCCCAGGCTTCAAGGTGCCGGTTCACGGAGGTCCCTGCCGGCGTCCATGAGGCCCGCAGCTCAAGGTCTATCGCGTCGGGCCGGGCAGCCAGGGCACCATAGCTTTCGGAGAGGATCCGGGTGGCTGTCCCGCCGGGGTTGCTGTAGCGGGCGCCCTGTTCCTCCAGCGATTCGACGAGCCAGGCCCAAGCAACGTTGCCCAACAGCGAATCGTTGCCCATGTCGGATTCAAGTTGGGCACGGATGTATGTCACGATCCTGAAGGGGCCGCCCCACAGCTCCGAACCGTCCGGATCGTGAAGCAGAATGAACCGACCCGTTGCCAGTTCTTCATCCCCGCTCATGACTTCCGCGCCCAGCGCAACCCCGTACGGTGCGAGCCTGGCCGGGGCCGGAACCTCGGCCAGCGTCAGTTCGCACCGGCACCGGGCAGCACGCAAGGAAGTCAGTGCGGTCTGAAAGTCTGGCGGCAGCGCAGCAGATGGGCTCACACACGAAGGTTATGACGCCACTGCGAGAAAGCGGTGCAGGCGCGCCGCAGCCGGGGCGGCGGCGCGCCTGCCAGCACTGATCAAGCTACTCCTGCAGCGCTTCCTGCAGCGCTTCCTGCAGCGCGCCGGTGAAGGCGTCGATGTCCTGCTCGGACGTGTCGTAGGAGCACATCCAGCGCACTTCCCTGGTTGCTTCATCCCAGTCGTAGAAGCGGAAGCTTTCACGCAGGCGGTCGGCCACGCCGCCCGGCAGCACGGCAAAAACGCCGTTCGATTCGGTGGCCCGGGTCAGCTGCACACCCGCCAGCCCCTCCACGGCAGCCCGCAGGCGTGCGGCCATCGCGTTGGCATGGCCGGCTGACCGCAGCCACAGGTCATCGGCCAGCATGGCCAGGAACTGTGCGGAGATGAAACGCATTTTGGATGAGAGCTGCATGTCCATCTTGCGCAGGTAGATCAGCCCGTCGCACGCACTCGGATTCAACGCCACAACGGCCTCGCCGAACATCATGCCGTTCTTGGTGCCGCCAAAGGAGATCACATCAACACCGGCATCCGAGGTGAATTCGCGCACGGGTTTGCCAAGGAAGGCCGCGGCGTTGGCCAGCCGGGCGCCGTCCATGTGGACCTTCATGCCCAGCGAGTGCGCGTGCTCACAAATGGCGCGGACCTCGGCCGGGGTGTAGCAGGTGCCCAGTTCGGTGGTCTGGGTAATGGACACGGCGAGCGGCTGGGCGCGGTGCTCGTCGCCGAATCCCCAGGCTTCCTTGTCGATCAGCTCCGGCGTCAGCTTCCCGTCGGGCGTGGGCACGGAGAGCAGTTTAATCCCGCCCACCCGCTCAGGTGCGCCGTTTTCGTCCATGTTGATGTGGGCGGTGGCCGCGCACACCACGGCACCCCACCTGGGCAGCAGCGACTGCAGTGCCACGACATTGGCCCCCGTGCCGTTGAAGACGGGAAAAACCTCAACGTCGCGCCCAAACAAGGCACCCAGTTCCGCCTTCAGTGCGGCGGTGTAGGCGTCCTCGCCGTACGCCACCTGGTGCCCGCCATTGGCCGCAGCCAGCGCCGCCAGCACCTCCGGGTGGAAACCCGAGTAGTTGTCCGACGCGAAGCTGATCAGGTTCGGGTCATGCAGTTGGGCGGAATTGTTGCCAGTGCTCACTATGTGCCTTATCTATTGTGAAGGTGGTGCCAGAACCAGCCGCGCGCCATTGATGACCGCGGCCGGCATGGAAAAAAGTCCCGCAACAGTTTGACCCAGCTCGGCCACGTCGGTGAAGCCGGGAAACTTGCGTTCGGGGGATCGTGCCCGCATGCCATCATCCACCAGGGCCTTGACGGCGAGGACGACGGCGGCCGCCCCGTCCAGCGCGGGCCCGGCGCCTTCGTGACCACCTGCAGGGTTGTCCGGCCGGCTGGCGGCCAAGCCGGTCGCTGCGGCGCCGGAGCTGGCGTCCTTGGTGAATCCGGCGGCCACGGCCTGCACCCA
>JBBSQT010000253.1:0-3795 GCA_038243775.1 Actinomycetales bacterium
TCTTCGTCCATTAGTCTTCGTCCAGGGGGAGCATGGCTGCCGCCACGGCGTTGCCGGGCATCTTCAGGCCAAGGTGTTCCCAGGCTGCGGGCATGGCGATGCGCCCGCGCGGGGTCCGGCCCAGCAGGCCTTCGCGCACCAGGAACGGTTCGGCGACGGTCTCCACGGTCTCGGACTCCTCCCCCACGGCAATGGCGAGAGTGGACAGTCCGACGGGGCCGCCGTTGAACTTATTGACGAGGGCTTCCAGGACGGAGCGGTCCAACCGGTCCAGGCCGCGGGCGTCCACCTCGTACATGTCAAGGGCGGCGGAGGCGGTGCGGGCGTCGATGGTTTCCACCCCGTGCACCAGGGCCCAGTCGCGCACGCGCCGCAGGAGCCGGTTGGCAATGCGTGGCGTGCCGCGGGAGCGGCCGGCAATTTCGGCGAATCCGGCGCTGGTCAGTTTCAAGTCGAGCATGCCGGCGGAGCGCCGCAGCACGAGTTCAAGCTCGGCCACGGAGTAGAACTCCAGGTGGCCGGTGAACCCGAACCTGTCGCGCAGCGGTCCCGGCAGCAGGCCGGCCCGGGTTGTGGCGCCCACAAGGGTGAAGGAGGGCAGCTCCAGCGGGATGGCTGTGGCACCGGCACCCTTGCCCACGATGATGTCGACCCGGAAGTCCTCCATGGCCATGTACAGCATTTCCTCTGCCGGGCGGGACATGCGGTGGATCTCATCCAGGAACAATACCTCCCCCTCCGTCAGGGAGGAGAGGATCGCGGCCAGGTCGCCGGCGTGCTGGATGGCCGGGCCGGAACTGATGCGCAGGGGTGCGTTCATTTCCGCGGCCACGATCATGGCGAGCGTGGTCTTGCCCAACCCGGGAGGGCCCGACATGAGCACGTGGTCTGCGCTGCGTCCGCGGATCTTTGAGGCGGCCAGCACCAGGGACAGCTGCTTGCGCACCCTTTCCTGGCCCACGAAGTCGTCCAGGTTCTTGGGGCGCAGGGCCGCCTCGAGCTCGCGTTCCTCGGGTTCCGCGACGGGGGCGGCCAGCTCACTGGCCCCCCCGGGGTGTCCGGCTCCTGCCCCATGCCCGGCAGCCGAACCGCCGGGGGTTGCGCCGGCATTTGCGCCGCCGGCATTTGAACCGCCGAGGCTGATCTGCCCCGGCAGCAACGGTGTTGTCTCATCCATGCCTGCCATCTCCTACCGCACGCCGCTCTTGGCCCGGGTGTTGTCCTGGCCCAGCCACCGCAATGTAGCCCGCAGCACGGCCGGGACATTGGCGCCTTCTGCCAGTTCCGGTTCTGCACCAATGGCGGCGTCGATGGCCTTCAGTGCATCGCGCTCGTTCCAGCCCAGGCTGGTCATGGCAGCGACAACCTGGTCCTTCCACTCCATGGCCGGGGCCGCCTGGCTGGGGGCCGGCGCCGCACCCGTGGGCTTGAGCTTGCCCTTGAGTTCGAGCACGATCCGCCCCGCAACCTTGGGCCCCACACCGGGGACCTTGGTGAAGACCTTGCTGTCCGCATTGGCCACGCCGAGCCTGATGGCTTCCGGCTCCAGCACGGACAGGATGGCCAGGGCCAGGCGCGGGCCGATGCCGCTGACGCTGAGCAGCGTCTCGAACACCTCGCGCTCTCCCCCATCGGCAAAACCGTACAGGGTCATGGAGTCTTCACGCACGATCATGGCCGTGGTCAGCACGGCCTCCTCACCGAGCCGCAGCTCACCGAGGGTTTTTGGCGTCGCATGGACCAGCATGCCCACCCCGTTGACGTCAATGACGGTCTGGGCGAGGGACAACGCGGCCACCGGGCCGCGAACAAAACTGATCATTGCTATTGCTCCTGAAAGCTGGTGGAACCAACGGGTCATTCAACACTTGGTCATACAACACTACCAAGTGTATAGAACATACTTACTAACAACTAGT
Organism: Actinomycetales bacterium; assembly: GCA_038243775.1. GTDB lineage: Bacteria > Actinomycetota > Actinomycetes > Actinomycetales > Micrococcaceae > Specibacter. The sequence goes on from JBBSQT010000253.1 coordinate 1,920, forward strand.
GCCACGTGGCACCGGGCTTTTCCTTGTTCTTCTTGGTCTTCGCCCTAATTTCAGCGGCACGCCACAACTGTTGTGCCGCCGTCGAGCTTCCCGCCTCAGCAGAAAAGGCGCCGCCGCTGCGCCAGGCATGGGCGATGGCCAGCGCCAGGGCATCGGCGGCATCGGCCGGGCGGGGAGGTTCGTCCAGGCGGAGCAGGCGGGTGACCATGGCTGTCACCAGCGCCTTGTCGGCGCGGCCGTTGCCGGTGACCGCAGCCTTGACTTCCGACGGCGTGTGCATCGCCACCGGAATCTTGCGCCTGGCCGCGGCGACCATGACCACCCCGGAGACCTGGGCTACACCCATGACGGTGCTGAGGTTGGTCTGGGCGAAAACCCTTTCAAGGGCCAGGACGTCGGGCTTAAACGCGTCCAGCCACTGGTCAACCGCCTCCGCGATGACCAGCAGCCGGGCGTCCAGGGTGAGTTCATGGGAGCTGCCCACCACACCAACCCCCACCAGGGTGGCCGTGCGGTTGGCGGCGACGTCAACGACGCCGATCCCGCACCGGGTCAGGCCCGGGTCGACTCCTAAAACCCTCAGTGGTTAGTCCTCTTCAAGTGCGGCGAGAACCTCGGGGCTCATATCCGCGTTGGAGTAGATGTTCTGCACGTCGTCAAGGTCTTCCAGCGCATCGTAAAGCTTCATGAACTTGCGGGCGTGGTCAACATCAAGCTCAACGTGCATGGACGGGACGAATCCTGCCTCATCCGTCTCGTATTCAATGCCGGCCTCGGTCAGGGCTGCGCGGATGGCGGGCAGGTCCTGCGGGTCGGAGATGATTTCGAAGTTTTCGCCCTCATCCTTGACCTCTTCGGCACCGGCTTCCAGCACGGCCATGAGCAGGTCATCTTCGGTCAGTTCGTTCTTGGCCAGGCCCACAATGCCCTTGCGGGTGAACATGTAGGCCACCGAGCCGGGGTCGCCCATGTTGCCGCCGTTGCGGCCAACGGCCAGGCGCACCTCGGACGCTGCGCGGTTCTTGTTGTCGGTGAGGCACTCGATCAGGATGGCTGAACCCTGCGGGCCGTAGCCTTCATACATGATGGTCTGGTAGTCGACGGCGTCGCCGAGCAGGCCGGCACCGCGCTTGATCGCACGGTCGATGTTGTCGGCCGGAACGGAGGTCTTTTTGGCCTTGGTGACGGCAAGTTCCAATGCGGGGTTTCCGGCGAGGTCCGCTCCGCCGCCGCGTGCGGCAACTTCAATGTTCTTGATGAGCTTGGCAAAGGACTTGGCGCGGCGGCTGTCGAGAATAGCCTTTTTGTGCTTGGTTGTCGCCCATTTGGAGTGGCCTGACATGGTTACGCGTCTCCTCTTATCATTCGAATAAAAAGTTCATGGATCCGCCGCTCGCCCGTCACTTCCGGATGAAAGGAGGTGGCCAGCAAATGTTGCGAGCGAACGGCAACAGCACGGACATCTGGATCAATCCTAGCGTTTTGTGCGTCCTGCGGCAGGTTGACCGATGCGAGCACCTGAACTCCCGCACCCACCCGCTCCACCCACGGGGCCCGGATGAACACCGCATGCAGGGGCATCTCCGCCTCCGCCGCTGCGGCGAGGCCATGGAAGTGCAGCTCGGTCTCAAAGGAATCGACCTGCCGGCCGAAGGCGTTCCTGCGCACCGTGATGTCCAGGCCGCCGAAGGTCTGCTGCGGGTTCCCGGCCAAGTCCGTGGCCGGATCGGCAATTTCATCCGCCAGCAGGATCATCCCGGCGCAGCTGCCGTACACGGGCATGCCGGCTCCTATGCGTTCCATCAGCGGCTGGCGCAGCCCAAAAATGCGGCTCAGCTTGTCCATCGTGGTTGACTCGCCGCCGGGAATGATTAAA
>JBBSQT010000254.1:0-3773 GCA_038243775.1 Actinomycetales bacterium
TCATGGACGGTCTGCTTGCGGTGCATCCAGGCGGCGTAGGTGACGCCGTCGGAGTCCTTGATGTCCTCCGAGACGCGGAAACCCAGGTCTTCCAGGTACTTGCGGCCGCGGGGGACATCCGGGGTGACCTGGTTGAAGTGGTCCAGGCGGACCAGCTCGCCGGCGGAGTACAGGTCGTAGCGTCGGGTCAGGCGTTCCACGTGCTCTGTCTCGTAGAAGAATTCATACGGGAAGCCCAGCGGGTCTTCGACACGGACGGAATCGCCGATGCCCTTGACGAAGCCTTCCTTGCGGCGCTCGGTGCGGCAACCGATCTCCTTGTAGTACGTCTCGGCGGCATCAACCTCGGCCGGGGACTTCACCCGGTAGGCGAAGGCGGCGACGGCAGCCACGGGGCCCTGGCGCAGCACCAGGTTGTGGTGGATGAACTCCTCCAATGGGCGCAGGTAGATGACGTTGTCGTCTTCCTCGGTCACGTGCAAGCCGAGGAGGCCCACGTAGAACTCGCGGGACTTGGCCAGGTCGGTGACCACGATTTCCATGTAGGCGCAGCGGACGATGTCGGGGGCCGGGGATGTTGGGGTAGGAACGAAATTCGTCATGCTGTACTCCTCGATGAGTGGGGTGGCTACTTGGCTGAGGCGCCGAATTTGGGGGTGTGGACCGCGCCGAGAGTGATGTGCACTGCCTGCTGGTCGGTGTAGAAGTCGATGGAGCGGAAGCCGCCCTCGTGGCCCAGGCCGGAGGCCTTGACACCGCCAAAGGGCGTGCGCAGGTCACGGACGTTGTGGCTGTTCAGCCACACCATGCCGGCCTCGACGTTCTGAGCGAAGTTGTGGGCGCGGGTCAGGTTCTGCGTCCAGATGTAGGCGGCGAGGCCGTACTTGACGCCGTTGGCCAACTCCAGCGCTTCTTCGTCGGTGTCAAAGGGTGTGATGGCGACGACGGGACCGAAGATTTCCTCCTGGAAGATCCGGGCATCCGGCTTGACATCCGCAAAGACGGTGGGGGCCACATAGTTGCCGTGCTCCAGCCCCTCGGGACGCCCGCCGCCGGCCAGCAGGCGGCCCTCGGACTTGCCAATGTCAACGTAGGACATCACCTTGTTGTAGTGCTCGGGGTGGACCAGGGCTCCCACTTCGGTCTTGGGGTCGTGCGGGTCACCCACCACGATGTTCTTGGCACGCGCGGCGTACTTTTCGCAGAATTCGTCGTAGATGGAGCGCTCAACCAGAATGCGTGAGCCGGCCGTGCAGCGCTCGCCGTTGAGGGAGAAGACGCCGAACAGGGCGGAGTCGATCGCGGCGTCGAAGTCGGCATCGGCAAACACCACGCAGGGGCTCTTGCCGCCCAATTCCATGGACAGGCCCTTCAGGTTCGCGGCGGCGTTGCGGAAAATTGTCTGGCCGGTGGTGGTTTCGCCGGTGAAGGAGATCAGCGGGACGTCGGGGTGCTTGACGAGTGCGTCTCCTGCTTCCTCGCCGAGGCCGTTGACCAGGTTGAACACGCCCTGGGGGAGTCCGGCCTCTTCGAAGATTCCGGCCCACAGTGAGGCGGATAGCGGGGTGAACTCAGCCGGCTTGAGCACCACGGTGCAACCGGAGGCCAGCGAGGGGGCCAGCTTCCAGGATTCGAGCATGAACGGCGTGTTCCAGGGGGTGATGAGCCCGGCGACGCCAATGGGCTTGCGGTTCACATAGTTGATTTGGGAGCCGGGGACCTTCATGGCGTCGTCAAACTGGGCCACGATCAAGTCGGCAAAGAAGCGGAAGTTCTCCGCGGCGCGCATCGCCTGGCCGCGAGCCTGGGTGATGGGCAGGCCGGAGTCAAAACTCTCCAGCTCGGCCAGGCGCGCTTCCTGGGCCTCGACGGCGTCGGCGATCTTGTTCAGGATGCGTGAACGCTCCCGCGGCTTCATGCGCGGCCATGGTCCGTCGTTGAAGGCGCGGGTCGCAGCGGCCACTGCCAGGTCGATGTCTTCCTTCTGGCCGGCGGCGGCCGTGGCGTAGGTGGTGTTCGAGACGGGGTTCAAGACGTCAAACGTTGCACCGTTGACGGAGTCGACGAACTTGCCGTCTATGTAGTGCTGGATGCGGGTGGGAAGGTTTTCCGGGACGTAGTGCTCAGTCATGAGTTGAATCCTTTTCTTCTGTGGTGGGGTTAGTGCGAGGCGGCCAGAGGGGCGGGTGCGTGTGCAGTGCCGGTCTGGTCTGGAGCTGATTGCGCCAGGTAGGCGTCAAGGGTTGCGGTGCGGTGGGCACGGGCGGCGTGTTCAATCGTGTCGGCCCCGGCATTGCCTTCCAGCAACTGCAGCAGTTCTTCGTGTTCGGCCACGGACTCCCGTGCCCGGCCTGGCACGTAGCTGAAGACGGAGGAACGCAGGGCCTGCAAACGGTTCCAGCCGCGGTGGACCAGGTCCAGGATGTGCGGGTTGGGGCAGTTTTCAAACAGGACGCTGTGAAAATCCAGGTTCAGCTTCGTAAAACGCACCGGGTCAAAATGTTGCAGGCAGGCACGCATCTCGGCGTTGATTGCGCGGGCCCGGGCAATGTCCGCGGCCGTGATGAGGGGTGCCGACATTGCCGTGGCGGCGCCCTCCACAATGCTCAGGGCCTGCATCGTGAACAGGTACTCGGTGGGGTCGATCCCGGCAACCGTGGCTCCAACATTGCGTTCGAACGTGACATACCCTTCGGCTTCCAGCCGGCGGATCGCCTCACGGATGGGAACCACGGAGAAGCCGAGGTCGTCGGCAATTTTCGCCAGCACCAGCCGGTAGCCGGGGCTGTAGGCGCCGCCCAGGATGCTCTCCTTGATCGCCGCGTAGGCCCTCTCGGACTTGCTGCCAGTGTCGGGAATCATGACAGCGACACCGGGTTCGGGTTGAGGGCGGCCCACTCGGTGAACTTGGCCTGCCAGGCGGCGTTCATCGGGTACAGGCCCTCGACGCTGTTGCCGGCGGCCACCATTTCGGCAATGAAGGTTTCCTCGTACTCCTGCGTGATGGAGTCGTTGGCAACTTCCTCGGCGAGCGAGGGCGGGATGACCAGCAGGCCGTCCGCGTCGCCGACAATGATGTCGCCAGGCTGGACGGTGGCCCCGCCGCAGGAGATTGTCAGGTCGGTGTCCCACGGGATGTGGCGGCGGCCCAGGACAGCCGGGTGGGCGCCCTTGTGGAACGTGGGGATGTCCATGGCGGCCACGGCGGCAACGTCGCGCACCCCGCCGTCGGTCACAATGGCCACGGCACCGTTGATCTGGGCGCGCAGGGCCAGGATGTCACCGACCGTGCCGGTGCCGGTTTCGCCGCGAGCTTCCATGACGAGGACGTCGCCGTCGTTGAGGGTGTTGATGATGCGCTTCTGGGCATTGTAGCCGCCGCCGTGGGACTTGAAGAGGTCCTCACGGTTGGGCACGTAGCGCAGGGTGCGGGCTGTGCCGGCAATACGGACGTCGGCGCGGGTGGAGGAAAGCCCGTCGATGCTGACGTTGTTCAGGCCGCGCTTGCGCAGCTGGGCGCTGAGTGTGGCGGTGCCGACGCTGGTCAGTTTGTGCTTGAGCTCGTCGCTGAGGCCCTTCGGGGCGAGCCCGGCTGCTTCGGCCGAGCCCCAGGCATCTGCACGGTCTGCGTCGGTGGCCTTGGGCAGGTTGCCAAAGGCGCCGAATTCATCCGTGCCCTGGGTGACGGTGGTGCGCAGGCGTCCGGTGGTCAGCCCGGTGGCGGGGGAGTCCACCTCCACCTCAATGACATCGCCGGGCACTGCCACGGAGGA
>JBBSQT010000255.1:0-3720 GCA_038243775.1 Actinomycetales bacterium
GCCGCCACGATGGACGAGGGCGCCGACAAGGCCGCCGAACTCGCCAACGCTTCAAAGTAGAGGTTGGAAAACTTATGTCTATCTTCTTGAACAAAGATTCCAAGGTCATCGTCCAGGGCATCACCGGCGGCGAAGGCACCAAGCACACGGCCCTGATGCTCAAGGCCGGCACCCAGGTTGTTGGCGGCGTGAACGCACGCAAGGCCGGCACCTCGGTGACCCATGGCGAGGTTGAGCTGCCCGTGTATGGCACCGTTGCAGAAGCTGTTGCCGAAACCGGCGCCGACGTCTCCATCGTGTTCGTCCCCCCGGCCTTCACCAAGGACGCCGTTGTTGAAGCCATCGAAGCCGGCGTGCCGCTGGTGGTTGTCATCACCGAAGGCGTACCGGTTCAGGACTCCGCCGAGTTCTGGGCACTGGCCCAGTCCAAGGTTGACGCCTCTGGCGCGCAGGTCACCCGCATCATCGGGCCGAACTGCCCCGGCATCATCACCCCCGGCGAAGCATTGGTTGGCATCACCCCGAACAACATCACCCAGAAGGGCCCCATCGGCCTCGTCTCCAAGTCAGGCACCCTGACCTACCAAATGATGTTCGAACTGCGCGACCTGGGCTTCTCCACCGCGATCGGCATCGGTGGCGACCCCGTCATCGGCACCACGCACATCGACGCCCTGGCTGCGTTCGAGGCTGACCCCGAGACCAAGGCCATCGTCATGATCGGTGAGATTGGTGGCGACGCTGAAGAGCGCGCAGCCGAGTACATCAAGGCCCATGTCACCAAGCCCGTTGTTGGCTACGTGGCAGGCTTCACCGCTCCCGAGGGCAAGACCATGGGCCATGCCGGCGCCATCGTCTCCGGCTCCGCGGGCACGGCCCAGGCCAAGAAGGAAGCTCTCGAGGCTGCCGGCGTGAGGGTCGGAAAGACGCCGTCCGAGACCGCAACCCTGCTGCGCGAAGTTTACGCAGCACTGTAATTTAGACCGGGCGTTTTCGCCTTGAAGTCAAACGCGCGGCCGCTCCATCATTTCGGTGGGGCGGCCGCGCTTTTTGCTTTTCCCGAGTGGACGCCCGACGGCGTGCATTGGGTTGCGCTGTTCCCGGCACTACCGTGCGGGGCCCTCTGGAACGACGGTTCCTCCACAGGCCGCCACCGACGGCAGGTTCTCCACACTTTGGGGTTTGGGGGTGGCAGGGGGTTGCCGGCTTGGGAACGATTGAGCCATGAATATTTTTGATAATGATTTTGTGGATTTCACAAGCGTTGCTTCGGCCCGGGAGGAGACCGTGAACATCACGGTTCGGACCAAGCGTCCGGGCCGTCTTCCGGCCGATGGCCAGACGCAGGTATGTGGGGTGGAACTTCCTGCCGGTAGCAGCATCCGACCCGAGCAGTATGAGATTTTTGACGGCCATGGCAACAGTGAATGGAGTGAGCTGCTGCCGCACATGGGTTGGTACTGCGAAACAGACTGGGACAGCACGTTGGGTTCGTGGGTTTGCCTTGCCCGTGTTTTTCCACAGACGGGGTTGTGGCCGGTGGTGGGCGGTCCCGGCAACCGCTGTGCGAAGCCGCGGCCCATCAGCAGAAGTTGGCCTCGGAGCCGCACCCACCAGGACGAAGCAGCCAACGTGCTGCAGGACTGCTGGGATGGCATGGCCGTGGTTGACCGGGAGACCGGTGAACCGCGGCCTGAAACCCGTCTACCATTCCCCGGCGTGCCCGCGGGAAAAATGCCAAAAAACAATGTGGAGAAGGTCCCGCTTGCCGGGTGGAGCAACTGGAATCCCGGCTGTGCCAGCCGCCAGGGAGGGTTGCTGCTGGTCCCGGCGGTGCGCCCCGCAGACGTGCCGCAGACAGTAGGGTGGACCGGGCCGGGCAACTACTCACTCGGCGGACACGAGATTTCCGCCGTGCTCCGCTCGTGGGAGGAACGGTTTGGTGCCGTGCTGTATCAACTAGGACCAACCACCCTGGCGTTGCGTGTTGCCAGGCCGCCAACCACTCTTGCGGAGGCCACTGTGCTGATGAACGAGCACTATCTGCTGTGCGTGGACAATTTTGGCTCTCAAAGCTGGGAGCCGCCCTTAAGCCCCGAAGACTACGCAAAGAGACTGGTCAACGCACCTGTGTGGGATTTTTGGTGGGACTAGTGGTTTTTTACCTAAGTTCGTCGGGGGTTCTGGTCCAGGCTGTGGGGTCGTTGAAGTAGAGGCCGCAGGCGGTGTCGAGGGCTTCCTCGGCGCTGCCGACCGGGAGCCCGCTGGGCAGTATTGAGTCGTCGTAGTCGTCGTGGCTGGCCCGGTAGATCGCGAATCCCCACAGCTGTGCGGAGCCGCCGTAGCGTAGTCGGCACAGCTTTTGCTGCACGGGTTTTACGTCTTCGTGTCCGGCGGTCCGGGCGTCAATGTAGGCGAAGTGGCCCCTGAATCGCAGCTCGATGTCGTGGATCTGGGGCCAGCGTTCACGGGCGCGGGCGAGCAGGCGCTGGTCGAGGGAGGACTTGGTGGAGTCGGGGATCGTGGCCATGGATCGTATTCTTCCGTATTTTCCTGGGTTTGCACCCGGGTACCGCCAGCCTGCTTGACGCCGGGTTTGTGCGGGTGGATAACGGAAGCATGGCTCTGCATTCCCCGTTTCTGATTATCCTTTCTCCGGTTGAGGAACTGGTGCTCGTCCACCTTGCCCGCGGCTCCAAAAGGCCCCACCGCCAAGTGGTGCGTGCCCGAATGGTCCTGGCGGCGGCCCGTGGGGAACCCCTGGCGCGGATCGCCGCGTCTGTGGGTGTTCACGTGGACACGGTCCGCAAGTGGTGCAAACGCTTCGCCGTCGAAGGGATTCATGGTTTGGCGGACCGGCACCGCTGCGGGCGCCCACGGGTCTTCACCGCGGTGCAGGTTGCCGGGATCAAGGCCCTGGCTTGTACCCCGCCGCCGCAGAAGCGCCTGCCACTGTCCCGGCTTTCCACGACCGAGGTCAGGAAGCTGGCGTTGGCCGAGCACCTGGTGGAGTCCATCACCCCTGGCCACGATCTGGCGCTGGCTGGATACGGATGTGATCAAGCCTTGGCAGCACCGCTCTTGGATCTTTCCCCGCGACCCGGACTTCGCGGTGAAGGGCTCCCGGGTCCTGGACCTCTACGGGCGTGTGTGGGAAGGCGAGCCGCTGGGGCCGGAGGACTATGTGATTAGTGCCGATGAAAAATCCCAGCTCCAGGCCCTGCACCGCACGCACACCGGGCTGCCGCCCTGTCCGGGGCGTGCCGCGCGCATCGAGTTCGAATACTCCCGCGGAAAGACCTTGGCTTACTTCGCCGCCTTGGACGTGCACCGGGGACAGGTCATGGGCGCTATCGCAGAAGAGACCGGAATTGTGCCGTTCATGGAGCTGGCGAGCCAGGTGATGCGCACCGAACCATACGCCTCAGCCCACCGGGTGTTCTGGGTCGTGGACAACGGTTCCTCGCACAATGGGGCCCCGTCCGTGGCCCGGATGCGCACGGCCTGGCCTACCGCGACCCTGGTGCACCTGCCGATACACGCCTCCTGGCTGAACCAGGTGGAGATCTACTTCTCCATCCTCCAGCGCAAGGCGATCACCGGCGCCGATTTCCCTGACCTGGACGCCCTGGCCGAGCGGATCATGGCCTTCCAGAAGCGCTACAACAGCACAGCAGAACCCTTCGACTGGAGATACACCCGACACGACCTCAACGACTA
>JBBSQT010000256.1:0-3707 GCA_038243775.1 Actinomycetales bacterium
GCGTTCGCGCCGGCCGGGGAAGGTGGGGCGTGGTTCTGCCGGGCGCGGTTCACCGCTGCCTTCCGGATTGGCGTTGCCATCTCCGGTCATGATTTCATGCGAGGGCGATTCTTCGTTCAACGCACTACCTCCCTCCCGCACTTGCTGACCATGCGCCCCCGCTGCGGGGCATTACCCCAGTCTAAGGTGCGTTTGCGCCACTTCTGACCAAAAGAAAAGCCGGGGATGGATATCGCGCATCCATCCCCGGCTCCGCCGAACCCGCAGGCGGGCTGGGCACTTATGCGGCTATCCGGCGTCGACCGTTTCAAGGGCCCGGCGCTGGGCGACCTTCTTGGCCTGCTTGGCCAGCTCGGGTTCGTGCTCCCGCAGGAACGAATACAGCGGGGCGGCGACGAAGACCGTGGAGAAGGTGCTCACGATGATGCCGATGAACAAGGCCAGTGAGAGGTCACGCAGGGTTCCGGCACCAAGCAGCAGGGCGCCGATAAACAGGATCGAGCCCACGGGCAGGACGGCAACCATCATCGTGTTGATGGAGCGGACCAAGGTCTGGTTGACGGCCAGATTGACCTCCTCGGCAAAGGTCCGCCGCACGGACTTGCCAATATCCTGCGTGTTTTCCCGGATCTTGTCGAACACCACCACCGTGTCATACAGGGAGTAACTGAGGATGGTCAGGAAGCCGATGATGGCCGACGGCGTGACCTCAAAGTTGGAGGCCCCGTAGACGCCGGCCGTGACCACCATCACCACGAGCAAGCCCACAATGGCGGCGATTGACATGCGCCAGGTGCGGAAGTACAGGGCCATCAGCACTGTTGCCAGCAGGACGAACACGATGAAGCCGATGACGGCCTGGCGTGAGACGTCCTGTCCCCATGTGGGGCCCACGAAGGTCGAGGTGATGTGGTCCTCGGTGACAGCGTAGGCGTCCTTCAGGGCGTCCTTGGCCTTGATGGTCTGGTCGTCGCTGAGGCGGTCCGTCTGGACCTGCATGGTGTCGGCGGCGATGTTGGTGACCACGGCGACGGTTCCGGGAACGGCGTCGGCCACGGCCTTCTCGCCGATGGAGGCGTCGGTGTGGGCCACGTTGGAGACGGTGAACTGGGATCCGCCGCGGAACTCGATGCCGAAGTTGAAGCCGCCGCCCAGCAGCGGAAGCAGGATGGACAAGATGACTGCCAGACCGGCAATGCTAAACCAGATCTTGCGCTTTCCAACGAACTCATAGGACCGTTTGCCGGTGTACAGCTCGTTGCCGAAGGTGCCGAAGCTCTTCATTAGTTGCTCTCCTTGGAGTCGTCACTGGAGTCGGGCTTGGCGGTTCCTGAGCCTCTGGAGCCGCTGGCGGCCATTTCCTTTTCCTTGGCAGCCAGGCGGCGCTCGGCGATGGTTTGGCGCCGCTCGGCTTCACCGGCCGCGCGCACGTTCTTGCCCTTCATGACCTGGATGGTCTCTTCCGGCGTGCGGAAGCGTCCGGCACCGCGGTAGAGCGGGACGGCGCCGAGCTGGACGGGGTCAAGCCCGGAGAAGGCGTGGCCTTCACCGAAGAACTTGGTGCGTGCCAGCAGCTGCAACGTCGGGTGCGTGAACATGAACACGACGATGAGGTCGGCCACGGCGGTCAGCCCGAGGGTGAAGGCGAAGCCCTTGACGCTGCCGACGGAGACGAAGTACAGCACCAGGGAGGCAAGGATGTTCACGGCCTTGGAGGCCAGGATGGTGCGTTTGGCCCGTCCCCAACCATTTTCAACGGCGGCGATCAGGCCGCGGCCATCACGCAGTTCATCCCTGACGCGCTCAAAGTACACAATGAACGAGTCGGCGGTTTGGCCGATGGCCACGATAATACCTGCCACACCGGCCAGGGACAGGCGGTAGTTTTCGGCCCAGCCCAGCAGCACAATGGCCAGGTAGGTCAGGGCACCGGCAATGACGAGAGAGAAAATCGTGACGAAGCCCAGGGCACGGTACTGGAACAGCGAGTAGATGACCACCAGGCCCAGGCCGATCAGACCGGCCAGGATGCCCATCTCCAACTGCTGCAAACCAAGTGTTGCGGAAATCTGGACTTCGCTCTGGATCTCAAAACTGATCGGCAGTGAACCGAACTTCAACTGGTCGGCGAGTGCCTTGGCGCTGGCCTCGGTAAAGTTGCCGGTGATGGAGGACTGGCCGTCGGTGATGACAGCCAAGGAGGCGGGAGCAGAAATGACGCTGTCATCCAGGACAATGGCGAAACGGGCCTGCGGATCATTCTGGTTGACCTGGTACTTGGCGAACAACCGCTGGGTGACGTCCTTGAACGCCTTGGCACCCTCGGGCTTCTCCAGCGTCAGCTGGACCGACCACTCGTTGGTGGTGGCGCCCTGGGCACCGGACTGCAGGCCGTAACTGGCGGTCTTGATCCACTTGCCGGGGATCTCCACCGGGCCGAGGATGTACTTCACGCCGCTCTCCGGCTCACAGCTGACCAGCGGCTTGGCCGGGTCCGAGGTGGTGGGGCGTTCGGTGATGGGTTTGATGCAGCTGGTCGCCTCGAAGTCCTTCATCACGGCAGCGTCGACCCAGTTGGGGTCGCTGGCGTTGACGGGGGCCGCCGTGGGGGCCGGGAGCTTGTCTGCCGGGGTGCGCTCCGCTTCCGGAACGGCACCGGAGGGTCCCTGGGTTGCGGCAATGACGGGGCGGAAGTTCATGTTGGCCGAGGCCTTGATGAGGTTCCGCTCTTCGTCCGTAGGCTTGCCAGGCATGCTCACAACAACGTTGCTGCCGCCTTCGGTGGAGATTTGCGCCTCTGAGACACCCGAGCCGTCAACGCGCTGGCGAATGATGGACACGGCCTGGTCCAGCTGTTCGGCCGTGACTTTCCCCGCACCCTCAACCTTGGGCTGCAGGATCATCTGGGTGCCGCCCTCAAGGTCGAGGCCGAGCTTTGGTGCCCACGAGGCGGCGCCGGCAAGGACGCCGCCACCCACTGCCAGGGTGCAAACAATGATGATCGCCGCAAGCCACAGAAGCGTTCTGCGGGCTGTGGACGTCGGACCGGTTCGTGCCATCAAGGGATCCTTCTATTGATCACGGGAGTGAACATGGCAATGCTGCCGTACCGTCACAAAGCACGGAACGGCAGCTGCCAACCCGGATAAGGCTAGTTGTCTTTGTTGTTTTCGTTCTGCAGGCGCTCAAGGGTTTCCTCTGCGGATTCCCCTGCATTGTCACGCTTCTCCAGGCCCAGCGTCAGCGACGATGCGTCGTCGGGCACGACGGTTTCCGGCTCCTGCGGCTCAATGATCTTGGCAACCGTCTGGCTGTGCACGGTGGCAGTGGTCCCGGGCGAGATTTCCATGAGGATCTTGTTCTCTTCCGTGTCAATGGAGAGAACAGTGCCGAAAAGGCCAAAGTTGGTCATAATCTCAACACCAGGGGCCAGCATTGAGCGCTTTTCCGCGGCAGCAGCCTTTGCCTTCTTTTGTTTGCGCATCATCATGAAGATGAGCAGCCCAAACATGACGAACAGTAGAATGCTCATCGGGTCCATGAGCACCCCCTGGGGGTGGAGTTGTTGGTCAGATTACTACTCAAGGCCACAGCTGGATTTCCATTCTTTAAAGTTCAAGGTCAAGCCAGGTCGATTCAAACGTGCCGGACGTCATAACAGTCTAGAGGGTAAAGCTGGATGTTGAATGGGAAACCACACACTATCA
>JBBSQT010000257.1:0-3700 GCA_038243775.1 Actinomycetales bacterium
GCAACGGCTGTTGCGGCCCGGGCAGGCACCAGTGCCGAGAGCACCGTCAGCAGGGTGCCCACCACAATGCCTGCTGCAATGGCCGACGGCGGGACCGCCAACGTGGCGAAGGCAAAGTCCGGATTGCGGGCAAGCAGTCTCAGGACCAGGGCCATGGTGCCTGTGGCTGCGAGCACGCCCAGCACGGAGGCGGCTAACCCGACGATTAGGGCTTCCACCATGACGGAGTTTCGCACCTGGGCACGGCTTGCGCCGACACAGCGCAGCAGGGCAAGTTCACGGGTTCGCTGGGCGACAAGGACCGAGAAGGTGTTGGAGACCACCAGGGCTGAGACCAGGAGGGCGACGGCGGCGAAGGCGAGCAGCACAATGGTCAGCTGGTCCTGGCCGCCGGTCAGCATGGCGACCTGCTCGGTGGTTTTTTCATCGGGCGTCAGGATGGTGTCAACGGGCTGATCCAAGGCGGCGGCCAGCGCAGCCTTCGCCTCGGACACAGACACTCCGGGCTTCAGCAACACCGAGACATCGCGGTAGCCGGCTTCGGGGGAGCTGAGCTGGTCCACGGCGGCGGAGGTGCCCACGAACTGGGCGGAACCGGAGGACATGGGGTCGGCCGAGGTGGCCATGATGCCCGACACCGTGGTGGAGACTGTGGCGGACGCGGGGGCGCCGGGCTCGCCGGCCATGACGACCTTGCTGCCCAGGCTCAGGGAATTGCGCTCGGCCGTCACCCGGTCAACAACCACGTCACTGCCCTGGACCGGCCAGGAACCGGACAACAGCTCCATGGGTTCCAGGGATGGATCGGCGGGCATGTTGCGCAGTTCGGAACCGACGGAAGCCTTCCCCAGATTGGTTTGGAGGTATATGGATCGCTGCGGGTAGGCCGCGGAAACGACAGGTGAGGCGGCGACGGCAGCCGCGTCCGCCGTCGTCAATGGTGTCCCGCTGGGAGGGGAAACGACCAGGTCTGCAGACGCGTAGGCCTGGCCGATGCTGGCCTTCAGGGAGGCCTTCGTCGAGGCGTTGACCATGAGGGTGGCGGAGAGGAAGGCGACCGCCAGCAGCACCGCCAGGGTGATGGCGATGAAGCGGCGCGAGTGGGTTTTGAGCTGGCTCAGGGCAACCTGCAGCATGGCTAGGCCCCCAGGGAGGCCAGCGAAGCCAGCACGGATTCGGCGGTGGGGTTGGCGAGTTCGCCGACAAGTTCGCCGTCGTTCATGAGAACGACGCGGTCGGCGTAGGAGGCGGCGACGGGGTCGTGCGTGACCATGATGATGGACTGGCCCATCTCGCGGGCGGAACGCCGCAGCATGCCCAGGACCTCGGCGCCGGAGCGGGAGTCGAGGTTGCCGGTGGGCTCGTCGCCGAAAATTACGTCGGGGCGGGTGAGCAGGGCGCGGGCCACGGCGACGCGCTGCTGCTGGCCGCCGGAGAGCTCGTGCGGCTTGTGTTTTAGGCGGTCGGTCAGGCCCAGCGTGGAGGTGATGAACGTGAACCATTCCCTGTCCACGGTGCTGCCGGCCAGTGCCACGGGCAGGGTGATGTTGGCTTCGGCACTCAGGGTGGGGACCAGGTTGAAGGCCTGGAACACGAAACCGATCCGGTCACGGCGCAGTTGTGTCAACGCCTTGTCGCCCAGCGAGGTCAACTCGGTCGTGCCCAGGTGGATGGTGCCGGACGTGACGGAATCCAGCCCCGCCAGGCAATGCATCAGCGTCGATTTCCCGGACCCTGACGGCCCCATGATGGCGGTGAACTGGCCGGCCGGGAACTCCAGGTCGACGCCCTTCAGGGCGCTCACCTCGGTCTCGCCCCTGCCGTAGGTCTTGTGCAAACCGCGGGCCTGAACCGCCAGAGTGCGTTGATTGTGCTGCGATGTGATGGTCATGCCACCAGCCTATTCTCGCCGGGCCGCCCGCGGATCGGAGCCGGGTTTGAGATTGCCCGGACGTTCGACGCCGTTTCCTCCTACCAGGGGATGAGGCGCCTTGCGACGTGGGGCGGGGGAGAGCGGGGCCGAGGTTCCCGTCAGTCGATGGTTGGCGCGGGACGGAACTTCTTGAGCCAATACTCGCTTTGGGCGGTATGTCCCGCGGTGGCCGTCGCGGCAGTGGCAGGATCTTTGTTTCGGATGGCTTCGAGTATGTCGCGGTGGCCCCTGTTGCTGACCGTGCGCACCGTGGCCCCCTCGGCGCTGTCGAAAATGTTGAAGTGGCGCCCCCGTGATCGGAAGAGGCCCATGGGTGCAGTCAGCGTGGAATTTCCGCCGGCTGCGCAAATAGCCTCGTGGAAGCGGGCATCCAAATCCACCGCTATCCCGGCAATGGTGTGTTTTTCGAGGACGCTATCTCACTCGATGCGATAGACAATATGCCGTGAGGGCCGGGGCTTTCTGTTTCACAGCCTCTGTGCGTTGTCAGTGAACAACCTTCTGCCCCTGAACCTTGATGTTCACGCGGTTTCTGTTGCGGGTGTGCGCTGAATCCTGGCACACATGACCTTGCGAGGATGCAGATGGACTCCGATCCTGCCGTGGTGCCGGAGTTGATCCGCCGTTTTGAGTCGCGGGTGAAGACGGTGTAGGAATCCGGGCAGACGGGCTATGTGCTGGACCCGTGTACCTCCGGGAGTCTGGCGCAAGGGGAGGTGGGCTAGGGACTTGAAAAATCGCGCCAATGGTGGGCTAGGGACTTGAAAAATCGCGCCAATGGTGGGATAGGGATGTGAAAAATCGCGCCAATGGTGGGATAGGGAGGGGGGATGGTGGGGGACGCTACCTGGGGCTGACGATGCCCGTCTCGTAGGCGATAAGGACCACCTGGACGCGGTCGCGGGCGTTGAGCTTGGCCAGGATGTGCCCCACATGCGTCTTCACGGTCGCCTCGGAAACGAAGAGCTGCGCGGCAATTTCCGGGTTGGAGAGGCCGTTGGCGATCAGTACAAACACCTCGTGCTCACGCGCCGTCAACGACGCCACCGCCGCAGAATTGGCGTCGTTGGCCGGGCTTGGTGCCGAGAGCATGGGCGCCACGTGGTCCAGCAGGCGGCGCGTGGTGGACGGCGCAATCACGGCATCCCCGGCAAACACGGTCCTGACCGCGGCGAGCAGTTCCTCCGGCGGTGCGTCCTTGAGCAGGAATCCGCTGGCCCCTGCCTGGATGGCGGCAAGGGCGTATTCGTCCAGGTCAAACGTTGTCAGCACCACGATCTTCAGCTCCGCCAGCCAGGATCCGGAAGGCGCTGCCTTGGTCCGTTCCATCAGCCGGCGCGTGGTTTCCAGGCCGTCCATGCCAGGCATGCGCACGTCCATCAGGACCACGTCGGCTGCCGTCGCAGAGAGTCCGGCCAGTGCCTCTATGCCATTTCCTGCCTGCAGCACAACGTCAAGATCGGGCTGGGAGTTGATGAGCATGCTGAAGCCGGAACGGACCAGCTGCTGGTCGTCCACGAGGGCCACGCGGATGGGGGAGGTGGGTGTCACGAAATCAGTTCTCTGTGTAGGGGATGAATGCGGTGATGCCGAAGCCGCCGCCGGGCAGGGGGCCGGTGCGCAGTATGCCGTCGTACAGCTTGACCCGCTCGGCCATGCCGCGCAAGCCGTTTCCGCCGTCGGGGTTGGGCGCGGAGCCGGGCCCGTTGTCCGCGGACGACGCCGCAGCGCCCCTCCCGTTGTCCCGCACCGACACTTCAAGTCCGC
>JBBSQT010000258.1:0-3688 GCA_038243775.1 Actinomycetales bacterium
CAACATGGCCCATTTCTCATCACGAGTGAAATGAGTCTGGCGAGATGCACGCTGGGGAATCTCCATAATCAATTATCGCTTCCTGCCCTACCAACTTGAAGTGATTCAAACTCTCTCACTCAAGGCTGGCACATAGGGCCGGACGGGCGCAAAAGTGGGGGACGGGCGCAAATAAGGGAAGCGGGGGCAAAAGCGGGGGCCGGGCGCAAATAAGAGAAGCGGGCGCAAAAGTGGGGGACGGGCGCGGCGTAGGTCCGCAGAACGCCCCCGGCGCCGAGGGCAGGTGCACGCCTGTGGGGAACGTCCCCGCACCCCAAGTGGTTGGCCCTAAACTAAGGAACATGTCCACCGATGCAGATGCAAATGCAGTTTACGTAGCCCACGACCGGCAGCGCTGGGTGCAGGAAGCCCCCAAAACCAGTTTCCGCACAGTGTTTGAACGTGACCGGGCGCGCGTCCTGCACTCCTCGGCGCTGCGGCGTCTCGGTGCGAAAACCCAGGTGGTGGCCCCCGACACGGACGACTTTGTCCGGACCCGCCTCACCCACAGCCTCGAAGTGGCGCAGATCGGCCGCGAACTTGGCCGCACGCTCGGCTGTGACCCCGACGTCGTGGACACCGCCTGCCTGGCCCACGACCTCGGCCACCCGCCCTTTGGCCACAACGGCGAATCCGTCCTGAATGACCTTTCCCACACCATCGGCGGATTTGAGGGCAACGCCCAGACGCTGCGCCTGCTGACCCGGCTGGAATCCAAGGTGCTGACCAGCGACGGCGGGTCGGCCGGGTTGAACCTGACCCGCGCCTCCCTCGATGCGGCCTCCAAGTATCCCTGGCTCGCCGCCGACGCCCCGCTCATTGACGGCTCGCGCACCAGCAAGTTCGGCGCCTACACCGACGACCTCCCCGTCTTTGAGTGGCTGCGCAAGGGTGCCCCCGCCGGAAAAAGCTGCATCGAAGCACAGGTCATGGACCTTTCGGACGACATCTCCTACTCCGTCCATGACGTCGAGGATGCCATTGTCGCCGGCCATGTGCAGCTGAAATGGCTGTCCAACCAAGACCAGCGGAAGCGGGTCCTGGGCTACACGCAGCAGTGGTACCTGCCCCACGTGGAGCTGGCCGAAATTGATGCGGCCCTGCAGCGCCTGGAAGCCACCAGCGTCTGGGTGCGCCATGCCGACGGCAGCCGCCGCTCCATGGCTGCGCTGAAGGACATGACCAGTCAGCTGATTGGGCGCTTCTGCCAGAGTGCCGTCGGCGCCACCCAGGCCATCCACGGGACGGGACGGCTGGGACGGTACGCGGGGGACGTCGTCGTACCCGCCGAAACCGCGCTGGAGATTGCCGTCATGAAGGGGCTGGCCACCACCTTCGTCATGACCACCGACCACCGCCAGCCCATCTACCAGCGCCAGCAGGACATCCTCAGCGAGCTGGTGGCTGTGCTCAGTGCCACCGGGGATGCGCATTTGGAGACCATGTTCGCCGCTGATTGGCGTGACGCGGACGACGACGGGGCCCGGCTTCGGGTGGTCATCGACCAGATCGCCTCACTCACCGATGTATCGGCGCTCGCGCTGCACGAGCGGCTTGTGGGCATGGAGCGGACACTGCTCTGACGCGGGCAGGGGCAGCGATCGAGGATCCGTCGTGCCATAAAGCGTGTGTTCGAGGGATGCGGTGATGCTGCCCGTGATGGTGACGAGATTTGTCGGCAGTTCGGGGCTTGCCACCAAGTGCTAGGCAGCGGGGGCTGGTGTCAAGACGGCGGACGGGGCCGCGGTGCCGGGGCAGCGCGGCACCCACAACACTGTCAACCAGCTGAACCGACGTTGGACCAGCCGCCAGAAGCCATTGTTGCGAAAACTACAAACGTAGAACGTCATGAAATGTCTGAAGGAAGTTGTTTCCGCATGGATGGGCCGCAGCCATCTGGGGTGCCACGCTGGGAATCGCTGCCTAGGGCTCCACAGGTTCGGCCCAGACCGGGCGGGGGATGAGGCAGAACGGATGACCGGCCGGGTCGGCAAAAACCGTGGCTTGGGGTTCTGTGCCCAGCGGGACCGCACCCAGAGCGAGGACCCGCGCCCGGGCCAGCGGGAGGTCGTCGACCATGATGTCCAGATGCATTTGCTGGGGGAAGGCCGGGTTCGGCCAGCGGGGTGCACGCAGCTCCGGGGCACGTTGGAAGGCCAGACCAGGGCTGTGGTTGTTCTTGGCCACCACCACGAAATCATCCGAGCGGAAGGTGACGGGTTGGCCGAGCAGAGCCGCATAGAACCCTGCCAGTGCCTCCGGGTCGGGACAGTCAATGACCAGGTGGTGCAGACGGCCGATCATGTGGCCGAGATTAGCACTTCAGCGCCAGCTTTGGCCAGGGCGGCCGGGGCGCCGGCCAGGGCAGGCAGGAGCGCCGGACGTACGCCCATGGCACGGGTTTCGGGGTGATTCCCGGCACCAGGAGTTCCTCCACAGCCGGGAATGGGCGGGTCCCTGCACACCCCCGCTGTGGGACGGGACCCCGGCGGCGCCACCTCACGTAAACTGGCGGGGTGGCTGGCCTGATTAAACGAGAAGATATTGACGAGGTGCGTACCCGCACCGACCTCAAGGAAATTGTTGACGCCTACGTCACCCTGAAATCGGCGGGAGTGGGCTCCTTCAAGGGCCTGTGCCCCTTTCACGACGAACGCAGCCCGTCGTTCCATGTGCGCCCGCAGATGGGGTACTTCCACTGCTTCGGCTGCCAGGAGAGCGGCGACGTCATCTCCTTCGTCCAAAAAATGGACCACATTCCATTCTCTGAAGCCGTGGAAAAACTCGCGGGGCGCATTGGCTACGAACTGCGGTATGAAGACGGCGGCACGGGTCCGCGGCGCGAGGAGATCGGCCGGCGCCAGCGGTTGCTCGATGCACACAAGATCGCCGGGGAGTTCTTCCGCGAACAGTTGCTGGGCCCCGCAGCGGCGGCCGGGCGCCAGTTCTTGAGCGAACGCGGTTTTGACAGGGACGCCGCCGAACACTTTGGAGTGGGCTTTGCCCCACAGGGCTGGGACGCGCTGCTCAAACACCTGACGGGCAAGGGCTTCACCCACGATGAGTTGAAACTTACCGGAATGTTCTCTGAGGGCCAGCGCGGAATTTATGACCGGTTCCGTGGCCGGCTCATGTGGCCCATCCGCGACATCGCCGGGGACACCGTGGGATTCGGAGCCCGGAAACTCTTTGAGGATGACCAGGGCCCCAAATACCTGAACACCCCGGAAACCACCCTCTACAAAAAATCACAGGTCCTGTACGGGATCGATTTGGCCAAGAAAAACATTGCCTCAAAATGCCAGCTGGTGGTGGTGGAAGGCTACACCGACGTCATGGCCTGCCATCTGGCCGGCGTTGACACCGCCGTGGCCACCTGTGGCACGGCGTTTGGCGCCGACCACATCAAGGTCGCCCGGCGGCTGCTGTCCGACGATGGCAGCGGCGGCGAGGTGGTCTTCACCTTCGACGGCGACGCTGCCGGCCAGAAGGCTGCCCTCAAGGCCTTCGATGAGGACCAGCGCTTCGTGGCACAAACCTTCGTGGCGGTGGAACCCTCCGGCGCCGACCCTTGCGAGCTGCGGCAAAACAAGGGCGACGAAGCCGTCCACGCTCTGATTCGCTCCCGGCGGCCCCTGTTTGAATTCGC
>JBBSQT010000259.1:0-3667 GCA_038243775.1 Actinomycetales bacterium
GGAACTGGACGGCTTCGACGCGGAATCAAAAGCGTCCGCCAGCGCCCGGGAACGCGACGGCCTGACGTGGGACGAGTACGCGGTGCGCCTCCAGCGCTACTTCTCCCACCTGGAGTTCCTCTTCTCGCCTGAACTGTTCATTATCGGCGGCGGCATTTCCAAGCGCAGCGAAGACTACCTGCCGAAGTTGAAGCTGCACACCAAGATCATCACCGCGGAGTTGAAGAACAATGCCGGGATTGTGGGCGGGGCCCTGCAGGCCGCCGTCCACTTCAAGCTGACCAAATAGCCGCGGTCCGGGCCGCGACCACGGCTGCGGTCCGGGCTGCTGCCACGGCACGGACAAGCCGGGCCGCACCGGCGCCGTCAACTGTATAAGTGACGACGCCGGCGCGGTCCGGCTAGGCCAACGACTCGCTTTGACGGGAGCCTGGTCCACGGCGCACCCGCTATTGCTGGAGTGCCGCCTGGGCTTCACTGCGCAGCTGGGCGATGGACTCCTCAAAGTCCTCCAACGATTCAAAGGCCTGGTACACGCTGGCAAAGCGCAGGTACGCCACCAGGTCCAGCCGCCGCAGCGGTGCCAGGATGGCCAGGCCAACATCGTTGGCATCAATCTCGGCCGCACCACTGGCCCGGATGCTTTCTTCAACTTCCTGGGCAAGCATGGCCAGGTTGTCGTCCGTCACCGGGCGGCCCTGGCAGGCCTTGCGCACCCCGCTGATGATCTTGCTGCGGCTGAACGGTTCGGCCGCGCCGGAGCGTTTGGTCACGGACAGGCTGGCCGTCTCCATCGTGCTGAAGCGCCGTCCGCATTCGGTGCACTGTCGCCTGCGGCGGATGGATGAGCCGTCGTCGGAGAGGCGGGAGTCAACCACCCGGGAGTCGGGATTGCGGCAAAACGGGCAGTACATGCTGATCCCTTCGGGTCGTGGTGTCAATCAGTCTAGAACGAGACATGAACAAATTACAATCGTGTAATTACCGGGCCTGCGCCAATCTGTCAAGGGTGGAAGCCCCTAATTAAGGGAAACGGATCGCCACGGCGTCACCGTGCGCCGGCAGCCCCTCCGCCTTCGACAGGGTGATGACATGGCCGGCCACCTCGGCCAGTGCGTCCTTGTTGTAGTTGATCAGCTGCACAGCGCGCAGAAATGTGGTCACGTTCAACCCGGAGGAGAACGCCGCCGTGCCGCTGGTGGGCAGCACATGGTTGGACCCTGCGCAGTAGTCGCCCAGGCTGACAGGGCTGTAATCCCCCACAAAGATCGCCCCGGCACTGGTGATCCTGCCGGCCACAGCGGAGGCATCGGCCGTCACCACTTCCAGGTGCTCGGCCGCGTAGGCGTTGCAAACCGCCACGCCCTGGTCAACATCGTCCACCAGGACAATGCCCGACTGCGGTCCGCCCAGCGCGGTTTCCACCCGTTCCCGGTGCCCCGTCAAGGCAACCTGGCGTCCCAGTTCACGTTCGACGGCGTCCGCGAGTTCGGGCGAGTCCGTCACCAGGACCGAGGCGGCGTTGGGGTCGTGCTCGGCCTGGCTGATCAAATCGGCCGCGACGAAGACCGGGTTGGCGCCGCTGTCCGCCAGCACCGCGATCTCGGTGGCACCGGCCTCCGAGTCAATGCCCACCACGCCCTTGACGAGGCGCTTGGCCGTGGCAACAAAAATATTGCCGGGACCGGTGACCACATCGACGGGTTCAATGGTCTCCCCGCCGCCGGTCGCGCCCGTCCCGGCGGCCACCCCGTAGGCGAACGCGGCAATGGCCTGGGCCCCTCCCATGGCATAGACCTCGTCAATGCCCAGCAGCGCGGCCGCCGCCAGGACGGTCAGGTCCGGCAGCCCGCCGAACTCCTTCTGCGGCGGCGAGGCCAGAGCCACGGAGCCGACGCCGGCGGCCAATGCCGGGACAACGTTCATGATGACAGAGGACGGATACGCGGCCAGGCCGCCGGGGACGTACAGCCCCACGCGGCGGACGGGAATCCAGTGGGAGGAGACAACGGCGCCGTCGGCCACCGGGAAATCAACGTTGGCGGGCTTCTGCGCCTGGGCGAAAGCGGTGGCACGGGCAATGGACTCCTCCAGTGCGGCACGCACCTTCGGGTCAAGTTTTTCCAGCGCCTCGGCGAGTGCCGCGGCGGGGACCCGGGGATGTTCCTGGCTCACGCCGTCGAATTTCCGGGCAAACTCCGCAAGGGCGGCATGTCCCCGGCCGCGAACGTCGGCGATGATGCCGGCGACCGCGTCCTCGGCCGTGGTCACGGTGGACTGGGCCGTGCGCGGGACGGCGCTCTTCAACTCGGCGAGGCTCAAGGTGCGGCCGCGCAGGTCGGTGCGTTGCAGGGTCAGGGATGCCACTGAAGATTCAAGGTTGCTCACACCATGAAAGTTTACCCGGTGTGAGCGCTGCGGCTTGGCACCGTCTCAACAGCTGGGCCGCCGGCAAAGGCGTAGGCGAAGAGCCGGCGCAGGAACACCACGGCGCTGCAGGCCAGCGGCCACAGGATCAGCACGGAGGGGCTGCGCAGCGAAAAGACCATGCTGGGGTTGGCCATGTTCTCCGGCGGAGTTTGAAACAGGTCCCCGGCGAAAACGCCCGTGCGCCAAGCGATGACGGAGGCGGCAACCCCGCCAACCAGCAGGGCCGCGAACAGCGCCGGGGAAGGCTTCTCCACTGTTTCTGCGCTGCTTTGCCGGGGCAGGAACCGGCCCCGCAGCGCCAGTACGGCGCTGCTGATTCCGCCCAGGACCAGGAGGGCGGCGAGTGTGGCATCCCGCGGGAACCACACCTCGTAGTCCCTGCCGTCACCGTAGAACGCGCCGCCGGGTGCCAGCAGCCACCATAAAATGCCGGCCACCATGCCCGTCACCGCAAAGTAGGCCAGCCACGGCTGCCAAGCGGTGCCGGATGCGGGACGCTGGGCGCGTCGGGGTTGCCGCGCGGTGGTGACCTCCCGCGCGGTGGCGACCTCCTGCGCGGTGGCGACCTCGGCGGGGGTCGCCAAACTCATCCGGCGTGGGCAAGTCCGCCGTGGGGTCCTCCGGTGCGGGCCGGGTCATCAGCCTTCCAAACATGTGGGGCCGAGCAGGACTTTCAGGTCGCCGAAGAGCGCCGGGGTGGGGTTGACCCTGTGGTGCAGCGGCAGCTTCATGACCTTCACGGCGCGGCTGCCGGCCAGGTGCATCTTGACCTCGGTGTTGCCTCGGTGGTCGCCCAGTACGTCCTTCAGCGCGAGCAGGACCTGCTCGTTGGCTTTGTGTTCGGGCATGGAAATCACCAGTGGGCCGGACAAGCCTTCGCTGAGGTCGGGGACCGAGAGTTCCATGGCGTTGAGGGAGATGGCGCCGTCGTCGCGCTTTTGCAGGCGACCCTTGATGACCACGATCAGGTCTTCGGCCAGAACGTTGGCGATGGGGCCGTACACCTGTCCGAAGAACATGACCTCAGCAGAACCGCCCAGGTCCTCCACCTCGCAGCGGGCGTAGGGGTTGCCGCTGCTCTTGGCGATGCGCCGCTGAAGGTTGGTGATCATCCCGGAGATCGTGATGATGTGCCCGTCCTGCGGCCCGTCGTCGGCCAGCAGTTGGGTGATGGAAATATCCGCGTTCTGGCTCAACACCCCTTCGAGGCCGCGCAAGGGATGGTCGGAGACGTACA
>JBBSQT010000260.1:0-3665 GCA_038243775.1 Actinomycetales bacterium
CGCCACACCACGGGACGCGGTCAGCACATCGACCTGGCCATGCTGGACAGCCTCGTCTCGGTGCTGGAATCGGTGGGCATGCGCGCCCTGCACGGCGAGGAGCCCGTGGCGTGCGGCAATGACCACGCCATGTCCACCCCGTTCAGCACGTACCAAACCGGCCGCGGTTCCATAGCCATCGCCATTGCCGGGGACCGGCTCTTCCCCCGACTGACCGAGGCCTTGAACCGTCCGGAGTGGCTTACGGATGAGCGCTTCATGGAACAGACCCGGCGCAACGACTACCCGGTGGAATTCCGCACCGCGCTGGAGGAAGCGCTGCAGCCCTTTACCGGCGACGAGGCCATCGAGCTGCTCGCCGCCCACCACGTCCCGGTGTCCAAGGTGCACTCCGTCAATGAGGCGCTCAGCAGTGACCATGCCGCGTACCGCGGCAACGTGGCCGTGGAGTCGGACGGGTTCAAGACGCTGGCGTCGCCGCTGCGGCTGACGGGCTCCGTTGCCCCCTCCCCCGCGCCGACGCTGGGCCAGCACAACAACCTGGTCTCCAGCTGGATCGACGGTCCCGAGCGCACCGGGATTTAGTGCCGGCGCCGCCCCACCCAGAGCCCGTGCAGCAGCGGAAGCACCGACGCGATCATCAGCACATTGCCGAACACCGCGTCGCCGGACCGCACCACCGCACCGGCCACCAGCAGTGCACCAAAGACCGTAAAAGATGCCACCCGCCGGGTCAGCCGCACCAGCAGTTCGGCCCGGCGCTCAAGGCGCCTGTTGGACACCGGAAGTGAGCTTTCCTCGACGCGGGCCAGGAATGAATCCAGCCGCTTCGGCAGGCCTACCGCAACACCTGCTATCCCAAGAGCCTGCCGGCCGGCGTCCTGCACCAGGTTCCCCCGCTCCTCGCGGAGCAGCTGCGCCGCATACGGCTCCACGGAGTCCCAGAGATTGAACTGCGCATCCAGGGCACTGCACACTCCCGAGGTCAGCGACAGTGCCCGGATGATGAGCAAAAAGTTCTCCGGCAGCTGGAACGGCAGCGAGCGCACCACCTCGCCAAACTCCCCCGCGAAATCACGGAACTCCCGCTGGTCAACCTCCCGCAGCTGGGCAAAGCCCATCCCGCCAAACCGGGCAAAGAGCTGCGTCATGGCCCGTTCCAACTCGCGCGTATCCGTGGACGGGACCAGGACGCCAATGTCGCCGATTGCTTCCACCAGCCCCTTCCCGTCACGGGCGGCCGCGGCGATCAACAACTTCCGCAGCCCCGAACGCGTGGTGTCGCCGACCTGGCCCATCATGCCGAAGTCAACAAACGTCAGCTTCCAGTCTCGCCCGGCGGACGGCTCCTCCAACGGGGTCACAAAGATGTTGCCCGGATGCGGATCGGCATGGAAGAACCCGTTCGTGAACAGCTGGTCGAACATGACCGAGGCGAACACGGGGGCCACCTCGGCAGGGTCAATCCCCGCCGCCACAAGTGCCGCCGAATCCGTGACCTTGATGGCCGTGACATCCTCCAGGGTCAGCACGCGCCGGGTGCTCCGTTCCCACACGACGCCGGGCACCGCCACCGTTTTCGAGCCGCGGAACTCGGCGGCAAAGCGTTCAGCGTTCGCCGCCTCGTTCAAGTAGTCGATCTCCTCCAGGCTGGTCTTGGCAAACTCCTCCACCAGGGCCGGCGCATTGGCCCGGTCCGAGACGAACCGCACGTGGCTGAGCCAGCCGCCCACTTTGCGCAGCGCGGCCAGGTCGACGTCGACAATCTCGCCGATGCCCGGGCGCTGGACCTTCACCACCGCTGCGCCGACCCCCGCGTCCGCCGCCAGTCCGGGCAGCAGCTGCGCCCGGTGCACCTGGCCCAGGGACGCAGCCGCGATGGGCACGGGGTCGATCGCGGCGTAGACGGCGTCCAGCGGTGCGCCCAGTTCCGCCTCGGCAAGTGCCCTGATGGCCGGAAACGGCACGGGCGGGACCTCGTCCTGCAGTCCCGCGAGTTCCTCCGTGATCTCCGGGGGCAGCACGTCGAGCCGGGAGGACATGAATTGCCCCACCTTGATCATCAGCCCGCCCAGCTCCACGGCAAGGACATGGAAGCGCTGCGCAAACCGGCGCATCCGCCGCGCCCGAGAACCTTCGGCAACCCGGGAAAGCCCAACGCGGGGCAGCAGCAGTTCGTACCACCATGTCACCGCCAGGTTCCACGCAGCGAAGCGCAGGATCCGCCGGTACCGGGCCCGGGGTTTCCCGGCGCTGCTCGCAGGAACTGCACCGCCGCGTCGCTCCCGGGCCACCTGTGTCAGCCCTCGGCGAGGATTGAGTAAAGTTTCCGCCGCGCTTCTTCCAACACCTTCACTGCTTCGGCAACCTGTGCTTTTGTCCCGGTGCGCCCCACCTGTGCCGCGGCCTGGGCAAGGTCCACTCCTGCCTTGGGCAGGGCTGAAAAGCCGGTGCCCGACGTCGTGCCTGCCGACTCCCAGGGCGCCTGCGTTTCGGCGCTGGCCGCCTCCGCCTGTCCGGCGTCCGTCAGGGAGTAGATTTTCCGGCCGTTGGATTCCTCAGCGCTGACCATGCCTTCATCGGCCAGCAGCTGCAGGGTTGGATAGACGGAGCCGGCGCTGGGCTTCCAGCTGCCGCCGCTGCGCTCCTCGATTTCATGGATGAGCTGGTAGCCGTGCATTGGCCGCTCAGCCAACAGGGCCAGGACAGCCTGCCGCAGACCGCCCCGTCCGGCGCGGGTGCCGGAGCGCTTTTCAAAACGGGAGCGGAAGTCCTCAACGGCCTGCCACACCCCGTCAAAACTGTTGCCCGGGAACCCGCCTATGGGGAATGAATTGTTCATGATGCGCTCCTCTAACGATTGCGAACGATACTAAACGATAGCCCGGGAGACCTGTGGAAACAATGGGTGGGACCCCTATATAGCCTGTGCGTCCGGCGGCAGCTGCGTCCCCACAGCATCAGTGGGCGGGGTGCGCACCCAAAAAGCCGGGCTTGCGCCTGCCGGCCAGGTGGGCAGGTACGGCGCCGACTTCCCCGCCCGCAGGAACGCTTGGCCGCCAACGTGAGGCGGTTCTTCCCTGTTGCTGCGGAGGCTGCCGTCTGTGGCGAGCGGGTGCAGGCGGTCATTGCGGTCTCATCGGGACTATTCCAGTCGAGGGGGCCGCCGTGGTGTTGCGATGCGCCTGGAAATCCATGATCCGCGCGGCGAGTGTGTCCGGGGTTCGGGAAGTTTGCGCCAGTGACAGCCTGCATTGGGGGATGGAGAAGTAGCCATCCACCTGGGGCCATCCGTTGGGCGTGCACCGGCAGGTGCGCCAAGTCGTGGTCGACCAGGACGGTCCGTGGGCGTGTCACCTCCCGGTGGTTCATCTTGAAGCCGCGGGCGCGGTGCGCGAGCACCCTTTCCTCGACAGATTTCAAGATGATCAGCTACGGGGAGTGCATAGCCAGGCCCTCCGTTATCCACCGACCCCACCGGTTCAACCAAGCTGGCGGCGCCCGGGTGCAACCCCCGGAGAATACGGAAAACTACGATCCATGGCAACGATCCTCGACTTCACCTAGTTCTCCCGCTGGCAGCGCCTGCTCGCCCGGGCCCGTGCGCGCTAACCACAGATCCCTGGCATCGAGCTGCGATTCAAGGGTCGCTTCGCCTACGTTGA
>JBBSQT010000261.1:0-3662 GCA_038243775.1 Actinomycetales bacterium
GTTCCAGACCCAGCCGTTCCAGACCCAGCCGTTCCAGCTGCTTGTGAAACCGTGGCGGGACGCGCGGCCCCCCCTGCGCTGGCGCGAGCGAGGTTGATGGCCGTGGAGGCGAAACCGGCATCCCGGGCAGCCGCAGCAAGGGCTGTCCAGAGCTGTCGGACTTCGGAGCCCGGCACGGCGCGCAAGGTTCGGTATCCGGAGGCTGTGGGAATGGTGCCGGCCAGAACGGCCGCCATGTCAGGTTCATCAATTTGCAAGGTCAGCGCAGTGCCGGGAACGGCGGCTTGCACTTTCTCCACCAGCCCGGGCAGCCCGGCCGCCAGCGACTGTGCGATGTCGCGCCTGGCACCGGGGTCGGACAGGGCCCGTTCGCCATAGTGCAGGCGGATTGCGGCAGCCAGCGACAAGGGGCCCGTGAGATGAATTTTCAGTCCCGCAGGAACAAGGTCCCCGGCGCCCACCACATCCGCCAGAACATTGATGTCGGTGGACAGTGCGGAGGCGGCGCGGCGGAAGTCCCGGCCGGGGCGGTCCACAAACCGCCACCCGTATGGTTGCACATCCACCGGTAGTTCCACCAGCAAAGCAGCCGTGCGACCCACGGCGTCGGAGCCCACTCCACGGGCGGGCAGGCTGGCCAGTGCCGGCAAATGGGGTTCCGGCAGCAGGCCAAGGCCCACCTTGGCTGCTTCCACCGGATCACTTCCTGGCCAAGGCCCCAGGGACGTGACGCTCACAATATCGGGAAACTTTTTGGCAGCGGACGTCGAGGTGCCGCCGCTTTGAGGCAACGATGGGTCCTGCATGGCCGGGAACATCACTTGGGTGCCGGGCCGCCGTCGTCCGGGGTGCCCACAAAGCCCTGGCCATCCCGGCTCACCACCGGCACAACACCGGTGGCAGCCACGGCAGAGTGGCTCTGGGAAATGGCCTGGTGATGGTGGATGACCTCGCTGATGATGAAGTTCAGGAACTTTTCGGCAAAGGCCGGGTCCAGGTTGGCGGACTCGGCCAAGGCGCGCAGCCGGTGGATCTGGGCCTTCTCTCGGCTGGGATCGGCCGGGGGCAGCTGGTGCGCGGCCTTCAAAATACCGACGCGCTGGGTGGCCTTGAAGCGTTCGGCCAGCAAATACACCAGGGTTGCATCAAAGTTGTCAATGCTTGAACGGATGGAGAGCAGCTCCGCCATGACGGCCGGGTCGACCCACCCGGTCAGCGAGCTGGCGGCCGGGTCAAAGTCTTCAACGGACAGGTGCTGCGGGTGGCTCAATTCGGTCATAGGGACAGTTTAGGCGGTGCACCGGAAGGACAAAACCAGCGTCCATTCCGGGCACCGCCCGTGCCGCGACTTGCTGCGCTGCGGCTCCTACTTGCCGGCGAGCAGTGCCTGGTGGGCGGTGCGGCGCTTGGCTTGTTCCTCCGGGTTGGGCACCGGCAGGGAGGCGATCAGCCGCTTCGTGTAGTCGTGCTGCGGGCTGCCCATGATCTGGTTGCCGATCCCCTGCTCCACCATTTTCCCCTTGTACAGCACCCCGACCCACTCGGCCAGGATGTCCACCACGGCCAGGTCGTGGCTGATGAAGAGAGCTGCGAAGCCCAAGTCCAGCTGAATCTCCCGGAACAGTTCAAGCACCTTGGCCTGGACGGAGACGTCCAGTGCCGAGGTGGGCTCGTCCGCGATGAGAAGCTTCGGGTCAAGTGCCAGCCCGCGGGCCAGTGAGGCACGCTGGCGCTGCCCGCCGGAGAGCTCGTGCGGGAACCGTTTGGCGTAGGCGCGCGGCAGCTGCACCGATTCGAGCAGTTCCTCCACCTTGTGGGTGACGGCCGGGCCGTTCAGGTCGGTGTGGATGATCAGCGGCTCCGCCACGCACTCACCAATGCTCAGGTGCGGGTTGAAGGAGGCAGCCGGGTCTTGGAACACGAAGCCGATGTCTTTGCGGTGGGGGCGGAACGTGCGCTCCTTGTAACCCCGCATTTCGTAGCCGAGCACCTCCAGCGAACCGCCGGTGGTCCGGTTCAGCCCGGCGATGGCCCGGCCAATGGTGGTCTTGCCCGATCCGGACTCCCCCACCAGCCCAAACACCTCCCCGGCGCTGATGGTGAAGGAGACCTTGTCCACCGCCTTGAACGCGGGGCTGCCGAGCCGGCCCGGGTATTCAATCTCCAGGTCGGTGGCGCGCACCAGCACCTCACTGTCCTGAAAAGCGCGCTCGGTGAAACCTTCCGAGGCGGAGTTGCGGCCCAGGTGTGGAACCGCCGCCAGCAGTTTCTTCGTGTAGTCCTCCCTGGGCGCGGCAAACAGCACCTCCGAGCTGGCCTCCTCCACAACATCGCCCTGGAACATGACCACCACACGGTCGGCCAGGTCCGCCACGACACCCATGTTGTGCGTGATCAGCACTATGGAGGTGCCGTAGCGGTCGCGGAGGTCGCGCAGGAGTTCCAGGATTTCGGCCTGGACGGTGACGTCCAGGGCCGTGGTGGGTTCGTCCGCCACGATCAGGCCCGGGTTCAAGGCCAGCGCAGCGGCAATGACGACCCGCTGTTTCTGCCCGCCGGAGAACTGGTGCGGGTAGTAATCCACCCGCTTGTCAGGTTCCGGGATGCCCACCTTGCGCAGCGCCTCAATGGCCAGCTTCCGGGCCTCCTTCCGTCCCACGCGCTTGCCCTGGGGCCGGTGCGCGCGCAGGCCCTCGGCGATCTGCCAACCCACCGTGAAGACGGGGTTCAGGGCCGTGGAGGGTTCCTGGAACACCATGGCCACGTCGCGGCCGCGGATCTGGCGCAGCTCGTGGGCACTGACGGAGATGACATCGTTTCCGCTGATGATCACGGCGCCGCTGCTGTCTGCGGTCTCCGGCAACAGGCCCAGGATGGCTTTGGCGGTAACGGTCTTGCCGGAGCCGGACTCTCCCACAATGGCCACGATCTCCCCCGGCGCCACGGTGAAGGAGACGTCCTTGACGGCATTCACGTCCCCCTGGTCGGTGACGAAGGTGACCTTCAGATTGTCAATCTCCAGCACTGGCCGCGGCGCGGCCTCCCCCGCGGGGGCGTTGTTCTTGGCCGGGCTCATGCGTCCACCAGTTCCTCTGTGTTCTTGTTCCCACGATTCTTCTTGGTCTTCCTGCGTCCGCGCAGGCGCGGATCGTTCAGGTCGTTCATGGACTCGCCCAGCAGGGTCAGGCCCAGCACGGTCAGCACGATGGCTGCTCCGGGGAACACGCCGGTCCACCAGATTCCCGCCGTGGCATCGGACTGCGCGTGGTTGAGGTCGTAACCCCATTCCGCCGCCGTTGACGGTTCAATGCCGAAGCCCAGGAAACCCAGGCCGGCCAGCGTCAGAATTGCCTCGGAGGCGTTCAGCGTGAAGATCAGCGGCAGTGTCCGGGTGGCGTTTTTGTAGATGTGCCGGGCCATGATGCGCACGCTGGAGGCGCCCACCACCAGGGCGGATTCCACGAACGGTTCGGCCTTCAGCCGGATGGTCTCGGCCCGGATCACCCGGAAGTACTGCGGAATGAACACCACGGTGATGGAGATGGCCGCGGACATGATGCCGGACCACACTGTGGAGCGGCCCTGGCTCAGCGCGATCGACATGACCATCGCCAGCAGCAGGGTGGGGAAGGCGTAGATGGCGTCCGCCACCACCACCAGGA
>JBBSQT010000262.1:0-3595 GCA_038243775.1 Actinomycetales bacterium
ATTGAGTCCCTGACCAGGCGGCGCGGCGAACTTGAGGACAGCCAGCTGGAGGCGATGGAAGCCTTCGAGGAGGCCGCCGCGAAGCAGGGCGCACAGCGTGAGCTTGTCGCCAAGATGCAGTCGGTGCTGGATGAAGTGGTGGATGAAGTTCGCAGCAAGCTGGGCGGGCTGAAGATGGAACGCGACGCGACGTTGGCGGAGCGCGCAGAACTGGCTGCCACGTTCGACCCTGCACTGTTGGCAATTTACGATCGCACGCTGGCCAAGTACGGGGTGGGCGCCGCCCGCCTCTTCCACCGCACATCCGAAGGCTCCGGCATGGAACTTAGCGCCGGAGACCTGGTGGAGATCAAAAAGGCCCCCGCGGACACGATTGTTTTCTGCCCTGACTCCGGCGCCATCCTCGTTCGCTCGGAGGAGTGGGGATAACCCCCACCCGCTCCCCAAGCCCGTTCCTCGAACGGGCCCCTCGCGGGCGTGGGCCCGACTTCTGCGGCCTGTTGGTTGACGCGGGCGGAATTAGTTGCTGAGGATGATGTTCAGCGCGTGGGCCTTGCGTGCCGTGCCCGGCGCCAGCTCCACCATCCACCGCTCGCCCGCTGCGTGCGCCAACTGCTCCGGCGTTTCGGGAGCCTTGCCGCGACGTGTCAGCACATGCCTGGCCAGTTCACCGCGCGTGTGCTTGGCGAAGTGCGAGACCACCTTGCGGACGCCGTCGCGCTCGGTGAACACGTTGATGGCCACGGTGCGCGCAGGGTCCGGAACCCACGCTGCCGCGTAGCTGCTGGAGCGGCAGTCGATGAGAAGGTGACCCTGCGCGTGCTCCTTGAGTGCCTCCGTCAAGCGGGGCTTCCAGTAACTGGCCAGTTTTCCCAGGCCCGGCAGGCCCACCGACATGGCGAGCCGGTAGGCGGGAATGCTGTCCGCAAAGCCCACCGCGCCCCACAGTCCGGAGACAACAACGACGGCGGCGTCGGCCTTTCGCTTCTGCGTGGCCGTCAGGCTTCGGTAGCCCAGGGCGTCAAAGAGCACCCCCGTATAGATGCTGTGGGCTGGGGCTGCTGGTTCCAGGTCGAGCCGGGTGTTTCGGTGCACTTCATGACCTAGCGAGGCGCCCACACCCAGCTGGCTCAGCGCGTCGTCCTCGCCGGACACCGCGGCGAGGGCCAGCGCCACCTCTTGCCGGGCGGCTGTGAGCTGGGGGAAGCTCAAATCCGCTAAATTGACGGGTTTTCCTGCTGAAGCAGGGGTCTTGCCTTCGGAGGGCGGGAGCAAAATCAGCACCGTTCGAGCTTAGCCGCTCCGGCCGCGCGGCATGTTTCGCGCCGCGGCGGACCCCTGTGCCCGCCCTCCACGAAATCGAATGTACATTAGCTGCCGATGTTTGGCGGGAACACTGCCATCAACTGTACTCTCGACGGAAGAAGGGGAGCGGGGAGGTAGACCGGTCTAGTGAAATGCTTCACGGAACTCGCCGGTATCGGCGTTGCGCTGGCACACTTGAAGCAGGCTTGAACCAAGGGTGTTTTGGGCCAGGAAAGGTAGTTTGACGTGACCATCAACGAGGCGCCCACACATACGGATGCCGCATTGCAAACCTGGATCCAGCGCGAGACCATGGCCGAGGCCATGATTCCGCTGATCGGCCACCTGTACCGTGAGAACAATGTCATCGCAAATGTCCACGGCAGGTCATTGATCAACAAATCACCTTATGACATTCTCAAGGCGCACCGCTTTGCCCGCCACATCGACAGCTGCGAACTGCCCCTGGCGGAGACGCTGCCGCTGATCCAGGTCCTCGACACGCTGGAGCTGGGCCCGGCCTCCCTGGATGTGGCCCGCCTCAACGCAGCCTTCAAGGCTTCGGGCGAGAGCAGCCTGGAATCGTTCCTGCGCACCGAGCTGGCCTCGATTGTCGGACGCCGCGGCGAAGACGGCCGCACCAGCACCGACGTCGTGCTGTACGGTTTTGGCCGCATTGGCCGTCTGCTGGCACGCATCCTCATTGAACACTCCGGCGGCGGGCACGGGCTGCGCCTGCGTGCCATCGTGGTCCGCAGGGGCGGGGACACCGACCTGGCCAAGCGTGCCAGCCTGCTGCGCCGCGACTCCGTCCACGGCCCCTTCGACGGCACCATCACGGTTGACGAGGAGCGCAACATCATCCAGGCCAATGGCTCCGCCATTCAGGTCATCTACTCCGACAGCCCCTCCACGATCGACTACACCCAGTACGGCATCAAGGACGCGCTCGTCGTGGACAACACGGGCCGCTGGCGAGACGAGGCCGGACTGTCCCAGCACCTGCTGTCCAAGGGCGTTTCCCGCGTCCTGCTGACAGCACCGGGCAAGGGCAGCCTGAAGAACATTGTGTACGGCATCAACCACGGCACCATCCTGGCTGACGACAAGATCATCACGGCCGCCTCCTGCACCACCAACGCCATCACGCCCGTGCTGAAGGTGATCAACGACAAGTACGGAATCATCCACGGCCATGTGGAGACGGTCCACTCGTTCACGAACGACCAGAACCTGACGGACAACTTCCACAAGGGGGACCGCCGCGGCCGCTCGGCAGCCCTGAACATGGTCCTGACCGAGACCGGCGCCGCGAAGGCCGTTGCCAAGGCGCTCCCGGAGCTGGAAGGCAAGCTCACCGGCAACTCCATCCGCGTCCCCACCCCCAACGTGTCCATGGCGATCCTGAACCTGACGCTGGAAAACGGGACCACCAAGGACGAGGTCAACGCGTTCCTGCGCGACATGTCGCTGAACTCGGACTTCCGCAAGCAGATCGACTACATCGATTCGCCCGAGGTCGTCTCCTCTGACTTCGTCGGCTACCGGCGCGCCGGGATCGTTGACGGTCTGGCCACCATCAGCACCGACAAGAACCTGGTCCTGTACGTCTGGTACGACAACGAATTCGGCTACAGCTGCCAGGTGGTCCGCGTCATGGAGGAGATGGCCGGCGTGCACCCGCGCCAGTTCCCTGAGCTCGAGGCGAACGCCGCACTGTCCAGCTAGGCACCCAAGGTGCGGTTTCGCCGTCGTACACCAACGTACGACGGCGGGGCCGCACCTTTTTGTGTCCGCCCCACCACGGGCCCGTCCCCGGCTGCGTGCGCGAGCGGCTACACTGGATAGCTGGATAGGGCAGTTGGGCAACCGCGCGTCGCGCAAGCGGCTCGAGGAACGTCCGGGCTCCGCAGAACGGGGTGGTGGGTAACGCCCACTCGGGGTGACCCGCAGGAAAGTGCCACAGAAAGTAGACCGCCGGCACGGTTCGCAAGGACCGGCGCAGGTAAGGGTGAAACGGTGGTGTAAGAGACCACCAGTTCCCCAGGTGACTGGGGAAGCTCGGTAAACCCCACCCGGAGCAAGGCCAGACAGGGCATGATTGAGGGCTGTTCGCCCGAGTGCCTGGGTAGGCTGCTGGAGGGCGTCGGCAACGGCGTTCGTAGATGGATGGTTGCCTCTCCGCCGCGGGCAACGGCGGCGGACGACAAAACCCGGCGTACAGACTGCCCTATCCACCTTATGGCGCGCTTCCCTGTGTTTACGCGAGGGAACGCGCCATTTTCGCCTG
>JBBSQT010000263.1:0-3575 GCA_038243775.1 Actinomycetales bacterium
CGTGTCCTCCAGCGAGCTGGGAACTGTGAAATGGTGCTTGAGTTCCATCGCCCGCTACTTCCTTTCCTGGTGAAGTCCGACGGCGGCCAGCACCGCCCGCTTGGCCACCACCGTGACGAGGTGGCGCCGGTAGGCAGCGTCGCCGTTGAGGTCGCTGGCCGGGTCCGTCCCGTCCGCGGCACGTTCACAGGCTGTGGCAATCGCGTCCGCGCTCAGGGCGCAGCCCGCCAGTGCCATCTCGGTGGAGGTGGCCCGCAGGGGAGTGCTGGCCATGTTGGTCAGCCCCAGCCGCGCCTCGGCGATCACGCCGCCCTCCACCCGGACCATCGCGGCAACAGCCACAATGGACCACTGCTGCGCCACCCGGGTGAACTTCTCGTAGTGTGTGCCCCAGCCGGGGTATTTCGGTACCGTGATGCTGGTGAGGATCTCTCCCTCCTCCACAGCGGTGGTGAAGTAGCCCTGGAAGAAGCCGGCCGCCTCCACGGATCGGGTGCCACCCGGGCCGGCGATGGTGAAAACAGCGTCCATGGCCAGCACGGGAGCCGGCATGTCGCCGGCCGGATCGGCGTGGACCAGGGCACCGCCGAAGGTTCCGCGGTGCCGGACCTGCGGGTCCGCCACGGTCGCGGCGGCCTGCGCCAGCAACGGCGCATGGGCAGCAATCACCGGGTCGGTGGCCATCACGTGGTGCGGGGTCATGGCACCAATGGTGAGGGATCCGCCGTCGTCCGTGATGCCGGAAAGGCCGGGAATGCGCCCCAAGTCAACCACCAGGGAGGGGTCGGCCATGCGCAGCTTCATGACGGGGATCAGGCTGTGGCCACCGGCGAGCAGTTTAACGTCGGCACCGGCCGAATCGGCGCCGGCGAGCAGGGCCAGCGCCTCCTCAACCGTTGCGGGCGCGGCATAATCAAATGCACTGGGGATCACTGCACACCTCCGGTGGTTTTGGCTTCCTGCAGGGCGTGCCACACGCGGGCCGGTGTGCACGGCATCTTGATGTCCTTTACGCCCAGGTGCCGGATTGCATCCAGCACCCCATTGACGATGGCGGGGGTGGAGGCGATGGTGCCGGCCTCGCCCACGCCCTTGGCGCCGAGCTGGTTGCTGGTGGCCGGGGTCTCGGTCCTGTCAGTGATGTAGTGCGGCAGGTCCGGGGCGCCGGGGACGAGGTAGTCTACGAACGAGCCCGAGACAAGGGTCCCGGCGTCGTCATAGACGGCTTCCTCGTAGAGCGCCTGGGAGATGCCTTGGGCCAGGCCCCCGTGCACCTGCCCCTCCACGAGCATCGGGTTGACCACCACCCCGATGTCGTCAACGCACACATATTTGAGCACCTTGACCTCGCCGGTTTCCGTGTCCACCTCCATGGCCGCCAGGTGGGTGCCGTGGGGATAGGAGAAGTTCACGGGGTCGAAGGTGGCTTCGGAGTCAAGGTTGGGCTCCACCCCGTCGGGCATGTTGTGGGCGGAGAACGCGGCGAAGGCAATCTCACCCAACGCCATGGAGGTGTTGGTGCCCTTGACGGTGAAGGCGCCGTGGGCGAAATCGACGTCGTCCTCGCTGGCCTCCATCAAGTGCGCGGCAATGACCTTGGCCTTTTCAATGACCTTGTCAGCCGCCGCCAGCACGGCCATGCCGCCCACCGTCAACGAGCGGGAACCGTAGGTGTCAAGGCCCCGCTGGGACACCTGCGTGTCGCCGTGCAGGACCTCGACGTTCTCGAACGGCACGCCGAGGCGGTCCGCCACGAGTTGGCTCCAGGCTGTTTCGTGACCCTGCCCGTGCGAGGACGAGCCGGTCACCACTTCCACGTTGCCGGTGGGCAGCATGCGCACCTGGGCGTGTTCCCAGCCGCCGGCCGCGTAGTTCAGCGAACCCAGGACACGGGACGGGGCGAGCCCGCACATTTCCGTGAACGTGGAGATGCCGATGCCCAGCTGGACGGTCTCGTTGGCGTCGCGGCGCCGCTTTTGCTCGGCCCGCAGCTCGTCATAGCCAAAGAGGCCCAGGGCTTTTTCGGTGGCGGCCTCGTAGTTGCCGGTGTCGTACTCCAGCCCGGCCACCGTGGCGAACGGGAACTCGGTGTGCTTGATCCAGTTCTTCTCCCTTAGCTCCAGCGGGTCCATGTTCAGCTCAGTGGCGAGCTCGTCCATCATCCGCTCAATCGCGAACGTGGCTTCGGGCCGTCCGGCGCCCCGGTAGGCATCCGTCCACGGCTTGTTGGTGAAAATGTTGTTGCATTCAAAGCGGTAGGCCGGGAACTTGTAAATGGAGTTGTACATGAACGCGCCCAGGATGGGGATGCCGGAGGTGATCAGGCCCAGGTAGGCGCCCATGTCCGCCAGCAGGTTCACGCTCAGGCCGGTCACGATGCCGTCCTTCGTGGCACCGATCTTCAGCCGCTGCACCTGCGCCCGGCCGTGGTGGCCCACCATGAGGGACTCGCTGCGGGTTTCGGTGAATTTGCACGGCTTGCCCATGCGCCGGGCGGCCAGGACGGTAATAATTTCCTCCGGGGTGACCTGCAGCTTTCCGCCGAATCCGCCGCCCACATCCGGGGCAACCACGCGGACCTTGCTCTCCGGGATGCCCAGCGTCAGCGCCAGCATGAGCCGCAGGATGTGCGGGATCTGCGTGGCACTCCACATGGTGAGCTGCTGGCCCGTGGGGTCAACCACCGTGGATCGCGGTTCCATGAACGCCGGGATGAGGCGCTGCTGGTACAGGGTGCGCTCCACCACGACGTCGGAATTCGCCAGCGCATCCGTGATGGAGGTGCCGGTGCCGGCCTCGGCCGAATCAAAGACCCAGGTGGCGGACTTGTTCGACTCCAGCGTGGTGTGCGCCAAGACCTTGTCCGTGAACGCCTCCTCCAGGTCCATGACCACGGGCAGCTCGTCGTAGTCCACATCAACAAGTTCGACGGCGTCCCGGGCGGCGGCCACGCTGCGGGCAATCACGACCGCAACAATCTCACCGGCAAAGGCCACCTCGTCCACGGCGACGGAAGGATGGCCGGGTGCCTTCTGGTCCGGTGTGACGGGCCAGGCATTGGGCAGCGAGCCCTGCTCATCGGCCACGTCCGCACCGGTCAGCACCGCGAACACGCCGGGGGAGGCCTGCGCCGCCGAGACGTCAATGTTCGTGATTTTGGCGTGCGCGAAGGGGCTGCGCACCATGGCCAGGTGCAGCATGCCCGGCAGCACCATGTTGTCGGTGAAGCGCGAGCGGCCCGTAATCAGGTGCGCGTCCTCCTTGCGGAGCCGTGCCATGCCAATTTCGGTGCGCTTCGTTTCTGCTGCGGCGCTCATGAGACACCTGCGGGTTCGCTGTTGTCGCCCAGCGAACCGTCGCCCAAGGAACTGTTGTCGGCCAGGGTTTCGGCGACGGAAACACCGGAGTCGTCGTACACCACACCGTCGGCCACGGACTTCACGGCGGCCACAATGTTTTGGTAGCCGGTGCAGCGGCAGAGGTTGCCCTCCAGCCCTTCCCGGATCTCGGTTTCGGTAGGGTGCGGGTTTTCCTTCAGCAGCGACGCCGACGCCATGATCATCCCCGGCGTGCAG
>JBBSQT010000264.1:0-3573 GCA_038243775.1 Actinomycetales bacterium
CACCCTCCTCAAGAATGCTCCGCGACTGCTCCAGGCTGAAGTAGCCGTCATCGCAATAGACGTCGTTGAACACGGCGCCCTGGCGTGCGACGTCGGGTAGCTGGCCCAGGATGTCGGCCGTCCAGGCGTCGGGGTCCCGGCCCGGGGGAATGGCGTGCGCGGCCAAGTAGGTGGAGACGATGCGGGCCGGCAGCAGTGCCGCCAGGCGGGAGTTGACGGCCAGCAGCCTCTCCTCGGAAGCAAGGTCGAGGCCGTAGCCTGTCTTGCTTTCCAGAGTGGTGGTGCCGGCGTCGACCATCTCGCGGATCCGTGCCGCGGCGGCGTCCACGAGCGCGTCCACCGACTTCGAGCGGGTGTCGGCCATGGTGCCCAGGATGCCGACGGAGGCGCCGGCCGGGGGTTTCTGCCCGGCCGCCTTTGCCACGTATTCGCAGGCCCGGTCCCCGCCAAAGACCACGTGCGTGTGGCTGTCCACGAAGCCTGGCATGACCACCTTGCCCGTGGCGTCCACGGTTTGGCGGCCGGTGTAGGCGCTGACATCGCCGACGGCGACGATGCGGCCGCCGTCGACCGCCACCCCGCCGCCGGGGATGCGGCCGATCAGGTCGGTCGCATCCCCGGCGCAGCTGAGTAGTTCCGCGGCCCCGGTGACGAGCAGGTCAACGGTTTGCGTTCCACTGCGAGGTGTCATCTCAGGCCGTCTCCGGACCAAAGGTTGCCGTGGGGGTCCACCACAGCGGGACCGTGACTCCCTCCCCCGGTCCCACGGTCTTGGCGACCTGCTTGGCCCGGGCGTAGCCGGCCTGGGCGTGGCGGACAACTCCGATGCCACTGTCCACCGTCAGGCAGGCCTTGAGCCGGTAGGCGGCCGTGTCGGTGCCGTCGGCGATCATCGTCACGCCGGTGTGCACCGAGTCGCCCATGGCGTAGTTGGCCTGGATGGCGATCAGGTCGCACATGCCCGAGGCGTTGAGCAGGCCGTTGAGGTAGGGCCAGTCGGAGATCAGGTCCGAGCCGTCGGGCATGGCTTCGGATTCAAAGGTGGGATTGATGATGGAGCCGGAGTCCAGGTTGTCGCGGGAGAAGGCGACGGTGCCCGCCACCTCGCCGCGCTTGATGAGCTCGTTCACGGCCAGGCCGAACTTTTTGCGCTGGCCGAAGCCGAGGTAGCAGATGCGGGCGGGCAGCCCCTCGATCGGGATGTGCTTGCGCGCCAGGTTGATCCAGCGGGTGACGATCTCGTCGTCGGCGAAGAGTTCGAGGGCGAGGTCGTCCAGCCGGGCGAGGTCTTTCGGGTCGCCGGAGGTGCAGGTCCAGCGGAACGGTCCGCGGCCTTCCAGGAACAGCGGGCGCAGGTAGGCCGAGACGAAGCCCGGGATCTTCATGGCCTCTTCAAAGCCGGCCTTCTGGCATTCGCGGCGGATCTGGTTGCCGTACTCAAACGTGGGGACGCCGTTGTCAAAGAACTGGTTCATCGCCTTTAGCTGGCGGATCATGGCCTGCTGGGCGATCTCAAAGTAGGCGTCGCGGTCCTTCTTGCGGAATTCCTCCGCCTCGTAGACGGTGTAGCCGACCGGGACGTAGGCAAGCGGGTCGTGGGCGGGGGTCATTTCGGTGACCACGTCGGGCCGGAAATTATTCTCCAGGCAGTACTCGAAGAGCTCCGTGGCGTTGGCGACGACGGCGATGCCCAGCGGCTTCCTTGCCGCGGCAGCCTCCTGCGCCAGTTCGATGGCATGTGGGATGGAATCCGCCAGCACGTCTGCGTAGCCCACGTTCAGCCGGTTCTTGATGATGCGCTCGTCCACGTCGGCGCAGATGGCCACGCCGCCGAGCATGGTCATGGCCCGGGGCTGGTTGCCGCCCATGCCGCCCATGCCGGCACAGATGAGAATCTTGCCTTCCCAGCTGCCGTCCAGGTGGATGTCGGCCACGGAGCGCAGGGTCTCGAAGGTGCCCTGGATGACTCCCTGGGTGCCGATGTACTCCCAGGGGGAGGCGGTGTACTGGGCGAAGATGGTCAGGTTCTTGTCTTGGAGGTCGTAGAAGGTCTTCCAGTCAGGGCGGACGAAGTTGGTGGTGGCCATGACCACCCGGGGGGCCAGCTCGTGCGTGTCAAAGACGGCCACCGGCATGCCGGACTGGACCACCAGCGTCTGGTCGTCTTCCAGGTTCTTCAGCGACTCCACAATGGCGTAGTAGGACTCCCAGTTGCGGGCGGCCTTGCCGATGCCGCCGTAGACCACCAGGTTTTCCACGTGCTCAGAGAGTTCCATGTTGTTCTCCAGCTGGCGCAGGATGGTCTCCTGCTTCCAGCCCTTGCACCGCAGGGTGTCCCCGCGCTGGGCCTTGACTTCATAAAGGATTTCGGGCTTTTCTGCGGGCAGTTCGCCAAACTCAACGCCGGTGGCATTGCCGCCTGGGTGCACGGTGGTGATGGTGATTGCCTTTGCGGTTTCGGTGCTCTGGGACATGGTTGCTCCTTGTGGGTGTAGAAGTGTTGGTTGATGAAGGGATGGTTGTTGGCGTTATGGGGTGATGCCGTTGACGGCTGCGACGACGGCCCCGTTGTGGACAAGCTCGACGGCGGCGCGCACGCGGGGGTAGAGGACCGTGTCCTGGGTGATGTGGTTGATGGTGCGCCCGTCCGCCGATTTGTGGCTGCGGACCATTTTCAGGACGGCACGGCTGGCGGGGGAAAGGGCGGAGTGGTCCTTTCCCGAGACCTGGAGCCGGAGTTCCAGGGCCTGGGCGGCCATGAGCAGCTCGATGCCGATCACGTTCTCGATGTTCGCCACGATGGTGCGGGCATGCCGACCGGCGTTGTTGGCCATGGAGACGTGGTCTTCCTGGTTGGCGCAGGTGGGGATGGAGTCGACGCTGTCGGGGTGTGCCAGGGTCTTGCAGTCGGAGACGAGGGCTGCGGCCAGGTACTGCGGGAGCATATAGCCGCAATCCAGACCGACCTTTTCGCTCGCGATCAGCATGTCCGGCAAGCCACGGTTGAGGGTGCCGTCGTCGAGCCTGAACAGGCGGCGTTCGGCGATGCTGCCGATTTCCGTGACGGCAATGGACAGGAAGTCGGAGGCGAAACCCACGTACTCAGCGTGGAAGTTTCCGCCGGAAACGGCCTTGAGGGTGCGTGACGCCGGGAGGTCGGGGAAGATCAGCGGGTTGTCCGTCGCGGCGTTGATTTCGGTCTCGACGATGCCGCGGACAAACTTCAGGGTGTCCTTGACGGGGCCGAGCACCTGCGGGGTGCAACGCAGGGAATAGGCATCCTGTGGCGGCTGGCGGACAGGGTCGGTCTCTTCGCTGCCGTCAATGAACTCGCTCCCGGCCAGCAGCTCGCGGATGCGGGCGGCCACCTCGATCTGGCCGGCGTGGCCGCGCGCCTCGTGGATCTGCGGGATGAACGCATCGCCGAAGCCCGTGAGCGCCTCGATGGACATGGCAGCGGTGATCTGTGCGGTTTCGAGCAGGTTTTCCGCGTCGGCCAGGGCCAGGGCCGCCTGGGCGGCGGAGAAGGATGTCCCGTTGGCCAGGGCCAGGCCTTCCTTCGGGCCCAGGACG
>JBBSQT010000265.1:0-3554 GCA_038243775.1 Actinomycetales bacterium
CTGGCGCCCGTCATGGAGCCAGTGGGGCGCCGGCACTCATTTGCCGATCTCGGCGCTTTACGGGCGGTCATCGTGCCGGCCCTGGCGGTCGATGCCTCCGGTTCACGGCTCGGGCAGGGCGGTGGCTACTACGACAGGTTCCTCGCGGACACCCGCGGCGCCTCCGTTGCCGCCGTCATCTACGAGGAGGAGTTCCTCGTGGCGGGGGCGGTTCCCGCAGATTCGCTGGACATGCCTGTTGGTTTTGCCATCACGCCGTCCGGAGTGCACCCACTGTCGCCCGGTTGAGCTTTGGCGCGGTGGCGGGGCCCACCACTTGCAGGCGTTCGTGGATGCCGCTTTGCCGGGAATGCCCTGCGGCTCCGGGACGTTTTACCAGGCGGTGTTAGAATTAGCACTCGGGACCATGGACTGCCAAGCGTGCAAGTGGCGATCACAGGGTCCCCACGCATGTATCCAGGAGGAAATCCAGTGCCCACGTATGCCTACGCCTGCAAAGATTGCGGCCACGCCTTTGATATCCAGCAATCGTTCAGTGACGATTCCCTGACCGTCTGCCCGGAATGCCGCGGCAAGCTGCGCAAGAAATTCAACTCCGTGGGTGTTGTTTTTAAGGGTTCAGGCTTCTACCGAACGGATTCACGCTCAACTTCCAGCTCTGTTCCCGCAGCG
The DNA here is from genome assembly GCA_038243775.1 of Actinomycetales bacterium. Lineage (GTDB taxonomy): Bacteria > Actinomycetota > Actinomycetes > Actinomycetales > Micrococcaceae > Specibacter. The sequence continues at coordinate 673 of JBBSQT010000265.1, forward strand.
GCTTCCTCGGATTCGGCCCCTGCCGGCGAACCAGCGGCTTCTTCCGGTTCGGCTTCCACGAGCCCGTCGAGCCCTTCAGGCTCGTCCAGTTCTTCGAGTTCTTCGAGTTCTTCAGGCTCGTCCAACAAAAGCACGGCGTCGGCCGGGGCAGCCAGCTAACTGCGCGCCGGGCTTTTGCCCTGCCGGCGCATTCTCCTTCTGCGGGCTGTTCCAGTGTCTGCCCGGCAGCCGCAGCCGGTGTTGGTTCCTCCACAGGGCGGACTGCGGCAGGCCTGCCCCACAAAGACCAACAAGCCTGTTTTTGTGGCCTTGGTTCCCGCATAACGTGGGCCTATGAAGCCAAAACCCAACACTCAGGGGCCACCTTTCTACCCGGGACCGGTGTGGCAGTCGCAGTTGTGGCCCGGACGCACGGCGCCAACCACATCCGCCCAACGTCTGGCAGCCTGGACTGCCCGGCACCGGCGTTTGCTCGCCGCCCTCCTGCTCTGTGCAGCGGCCGCGGTTGCCGTCCAGGCGCTCACCCCGGCAAGCCCCGCGACCACAAAGGTTTTGGTCGCCGCCCAAGACCTTGCTGCCGGGCATGCGTTGGCCGAGGGCGACCTGGTTCCTGCCAATGTCAGCCCGAAGATGGTGCCCGGCGGCGCCTTGCTGCGCGGGGATCCGTGGGCCGGGAGCCAAATCTCCGGACCGCTCCGGCGCGGTGAAGTCCTGACCGATGCTTCCCTGCTGGGCAACGGGCTGCTGACGGGTGCGCCACCGGGCAGCCAGGCTGTGCCGATAAGGCTCAGCGACCCTTCAACGCTTTCCCTGCTGCGGCAGGGACAGCTTGTCACGGTGATCCTCAGCAGCAGTGCCGGGCTGGACGGCCCCATCACCAACGAGGTCCTGGTGGAAGGGGTTCCAGTGCTGTGGACTTCTGCGTTGGCCGGATCCAGTAAGGGCCTGTTGCCAGCCCAGGAGAGCGAAGGAATCCTCGTTGTGGCGGCCGGTGCGGCGCAGGCGGTGACGTTGGCGGGAGCCATCAGTCGTGGGAAAGTGTCACTGATCCTGCTCAATTGACCGGCTCATGATGCAGGGGCACGAGGCTCTGTTGATGGGACTGCAGAGTGTGGCGGGAGTGTTGCCCCTGGTGGCGGTGTTGCCGGTGGTGCCCGCCACGCTGCGAGGGGCTATTTCCGTCGGGCCTTGATGTCTGCAAGGAAGTTGCTGGGCTCCGGCAAATGGCACAGGCCAAAAGCAAGTCCGCCGAGGGCAAGCTGCGCCACCGTCGTGTAGCCAAGGGGAAAAGTGATGCCCACCAGTTGCACACACGTCAAGGCGGCCAGGACGCCCGTCGCTGTCCGGGCCCAGGATCGGCCCTTGTTCAGGAAGAAAGCGAACAGCAAGTAGGCACTCACAGTTGCAATGCCTGCCAAGACCACCGTCAGGACTCCCATGTTCTGCAAGGACTCGAGGCTGGGTACCTTGCCGGCCATGGCTTGCCGCTGCTCTTCCAGCATGGCAGCGCGTTCCTTCGAAGCCGCGTGGATGACCGCCATGATTGAGGCGATGACCTGCACGCAGGCAGCAAGGACGAGAAGCCCGGCTGCAATGCCCACCAACCGTGGTCTCGGCGGCATGGGTGTACCGGGATTCTTGTCGATAAAGGCGTCCAGCCCGGGGATCTTCGGCGGAGTGGCCATTGTTTTCCTTTGGCAGTTCTAGCCCCAGTGAGGGGGCTTGTTCTCTCGCAGCCATTCGTCATGGCCAAGGTCCGGGGCGGCGTCTCCCCAGGTGTGGTCCGCGTCGTTGGGGGCGATCTTGGGCAGCACACCGGAATCCGTTGTGGGCGGAACAATGTCCGAGGGCTTGGCGGTTTCGCCGGCTGGCTGGTCTTTCGCTGGTTCCGGAGCACTCATGGGGGTCACGCTTTCTTCACTTGCTGTTGTTGCCTCACGTCCGGATTCGGCTGCGGAAACAACTGTTTCTTCCGGGGCGGGGGGCGTGACCGGCTCGCCGTTGGCAACGAATCCGTCATCGGCAACAGCCCCGGTGTCATGAGTGCCGGGTTTCGCCTCAGGGGAGGACGCAGCGGATGCTGGGTTGCGCGGTCGTGCCCGGGCAGAGCCAAGGACGGCTGTCTTTGACTGGTCCAGCGGTGTCCCCGGAAGGGAGTCAAACTTACCGCCGCTGGGGGAAACCCCCAGAAAGTGGCCAATCTGGTCGGCGCAACTGGACGGGTCCGTGAAGACTTCGATGGTCCACAGCGAGACGTGGCGCCACCCGAGGCGTTCGAGCATCTGCGGGCGCAGGCGGCTTCGTTCGCGCACGCTCATGTTCTGGTACTTGGCGGTGCCGTCGGATTCAACAGCAACCGGGACTGGAATGTCATGGTCAGCACGGCCCGGAACATTCACCTGGCCCGGGGCGGCAGCCAAGTCAAGGGCACCGTCGAAATGGTGCCACACTCTCGCCCCCCGGGCGCTGAGCCGATCCGCAAGATCGGCAACCAAGGGGTCCTCACCCGTTTCACGTTCGATGTCCAGCGCCCGTAGGGCCGGAGTGCCCAGCAGGGAGTTCCCGGCGAGTTCCCGATCCAGCAGTTCGAAGAAATCGACCGCGCCGTGGCTCAGGCGGCTCTCATCCAAGTCCTCGGGCCGGAAACAGGTGATGACATGAATGTGGTTTCGTGCCCGGGTCATGGCCAGCGCAAACTTGGCGCGGCCGTCCGGTTCTGAAAGCGGGCCAAAGCCGTGCAAGGCGCGGCCGTGTGGGGTGCGCCCGTAGCCCAGGGAGAAGATCACCCTGTCACGGACCAGTCCGGCGGCACGGTCCACCGTGACTACGCGGAACGATTCCGGTCCGGAGGCGAAGAACTCGGCCAGCAACGGATGGTTCGC
>JBBSQT010000266.1:0-3551 GCA_038243775.1 Actinomycetales bacterium
AAGGGTGAGAACCTGGGCCTGCACGGCAACAACAAGTCCGCCGCGGAGATCAACCGGGCCCTGGAGATGAAACTGGGCCGGATCGTGGTGGACAGCCTCCACGAGCTGGCACGTGTGGCGGAGATCGCCGCCGCCCGCAACGAAACAGCCAACGTCATGCTGCGCCTGACCCCCGGCGTGCACGCGCACACCCACGAGTCCATCGCCACGGCGCACGAGGACCAGAAATTCGGCCTGTCCTTCATTGCCGAGGACCCCGAAGCTCCCGGCGTCAGCGCTGCCGAGGCCGCCGCCAAACTGGCCGTGGAGTCGGAAAACATCAACTTCCTGGGCTTCCACGCCCACATCGGTTCGCAAATCTTTGAGGCAGAAGGCTTCGAGATTGCGGCCCGCAAGCTGCTTGCCTTCACCCACGAAATCCAAAACAAGTACGGGATCACGCTGCCCGAGCTGGACCTGGGCGGCGGCTACGGCATCGCCTACACCGCGGTGGACACCCCGCGCCCGGCTGCCGAGGTCGCACAGGCGATGGCCGCCGTCGTCCGCGAAACCTGCGCTGAACTGGGCATGGCCGCGCCAAAGATTTCCATCGAGCCGGGCAGGGCCATCGTGGGCTCCACCACGTTCACCCTGTACGAGGCCGGCACGCTGAAAACCGTGCAGGTCGAGGTTGACGGACAGGAAAATGTGACGGCGCCGCGCCGGTATGTGTCGGTGGATGGCGGCATGAGCGACAACGCCCGCCCGGTGCTCTATGCAGCGGATTATTCGGCAGTTCTGGCCAATCGCAACGCCGCTGCCGCCCCCGCGTTGTCCCGAGTGGTGGGCAAACATTGCGAGAGTGGCGACATTGTTGTTAGAGATGTATATCTGCCCAATGACGTGGCGGCCGGGGATTTGCTTGCAGTCCCCGGAACGGGCGCGTACTGCTGGGCCTTGGCCAGCAACTACAACTATGTGCCCCGTCCGCCCGTCGTCGCCGTCAAGAACGGTGCCGCACGCTTGATTGTGCGGGGCGAAACAGAAGACGATTTGCTGGCACGCGATTTAGGGGCCTAGAGAGACTTTGACTAAGCGCAACACCGTGGACACTGATGTGTCCGCCAACATCAAGACCCTGAAAGTGGCCCTCCTGGGCGCCGGGAATGTGGGTTCGCAGGTTGCCCGGATTCTGCTGGAGGACGCCAACACCCTGGCGGCCCGCACGGGCGCCCGCCTGGAACTGGCAGGCATTGCCGTGCGCACTGTTGACGCACCGCGCGAGGTGGAGATCCCCCGGGAACTGTTCACCACCGACGCCTCGGCCCTGGTGCGCAGCGCGGACATCGTGATCGAGCTGATCGGCGGGCTGGAGCCGGCCCGGGCCCTGATCCTGGAAGCCATTGAGCACGGCGCCACCGTGGTCACCGGCAACAAGGCACTGCTGGCCGTGGACGGTCCGGCGCTCTACGAGAAGGCCGACGCCGCCGGCGTCCAGCTCTCCTACGAGGCCGCCGTGGCCGGGGCCATCCCGATCCTGCGCCCCATCACCGATTCCCTGGCGGGGGACAAGATCACCCGCGTCATGGGGATCGTCAACGGCACCACGAACTTCATCCTTGACGCCATGGACTCCACGGGCGCCGAGTTCTCCGACGCGCTGGCCGAGGCCACCCGCCTGGGATACGCCGAAGCTGATCCCACCGCGGACATCGAGGGCCACGACGCCGCCGCAAAGGGCGCCATCCTCGCCTCCCTCGCCTTCCACACCCGCTTCGCGCTGGAAGATGTCCACTGCCAGGGCATCACCGGGGTCACGGCAACGGACATTGCCTCGGCCAAGGAGGCCGGCTATGTCATCAAGCTGCTGGCCATTGCGGAAAAAATCGACCAGACGGACGACGCCGGCCGGCCCGCCCCGGGCGTGAGCGTGCGCGTGCATCCGACCCTGATTCCCCGCGAGCACCCCCTGGGTGCCGTGCGCGGGGCGTTCAATGCCGTCTTTGTGGAGGCGGAGAACGCCGGCGAACTCATGTTCTACGGGCGCGGGGCCGGCGGCGCACCCACCGCCTCCGCGGTCATGGGCGATGTTGTCTCGGCCGCCCGCCGCCTGGTTTTGGGCGGCCCGGGCCGCACCGACTCCACCATTGAGGTGCTGCCGGTGCTGCCCATCGAGGCCGTGGCCACGCGTTACTACATCGGCATGGATGCGGCGGACCAGCCGGGCGTGCTGTCCAAGATTGCGGCGCTCTTTGCCGAAAACGGCGTTTCCATTGAATCGATGCGCCAAACGGTGCACCGTGAACATGAAGACCGTGAGGCAGGAACCCCGGCAACGGCGGAACTGCGCATCGTCACGCACCGTGCCGGCGAGGCTGCCCTGGCAGCAACTGTTGAGGCCATCAATGGCCTGGACAGCATAAATTCAATTACAAGTGTCTTGAGGGTGGAGGGAGTCTAATGGCTCACCAGTGGCGCGGAGTTGTCCGCGAATATGCAGAACGACTGCCGGTAACGGCGGAGACGAAGGTCATCACCTTGGGTGAAGGCGGCACACCCCTGGTGTACGCCCGGCACCTCTCGGAGCTGACCGGCTCCACGGTGTACCTGAAGGTTGAGGGCATGAACCCCACCGGTTCCTTCAAGGACCGCGGGATGACCATGGCCATGACGGCTGCCGTGGCAGCCGGGGCCCAGGCCGTGGTGTGCGCCTCCACCGGCAACACCTCCGCCTCGGCCGCCGCGTACGCCACGGCTGCCGGACTGACCTGTGCCGTCCTTGTCCCGGAGGGCAAAATCTCCATGGGCAAGCTCAGCCAGGCCGTGGCTCACGGCGCCACGATCCTGCAGGTGGACGGCAACTTCGACAACTGCCTGGACGTGGCCCGCAAGCTGGCCGACTCCTACCCGGTGTTCCTGGTGAACTCGGTCAACCCGGCCCGCATCGAGGGCCAGAAGACAGGCGCGTTCGAGGTGGTCGATGCGCTCGGAGACGCCCCCGACTACCACGTGCTGCCCGTTGGCAATGCCGGAAACATCACCGCCTACTGGCGCGGCTACAAGGAATACTGCGCCCCGTACGAGTCCGTCGAAAACGGGACCCTGCCGGCAGTTTCCACGCGCACCCCCGTCATGTGGGGCTTCCAGGCTGCAGGCGCCGCGCCGTTCGTGGCCGGGCACCCCATCACTGAACCTGACACGATTGCCACGGCCATCCGCATTGGCAACCCGGCCTCCTGGGACATGGCCATTGCCGCCCGCGATGAATCCGGCGGGCTCATTGAGGCTGTCACGGATGAGCAAATCCTGGTCGCCCACCGGTGGCTCTCAGCCAAGGAAGGGGTCTTTGTTGAGCCGGGCTCGGCAGCCGGCGTCGCGGGCCTGATCAAGAAGCACGCCGCCGGCGAGGTTCCCACAGGCAAGACCTTCGTCATCACCGTCACGGGTCACGGCCTGAAGGACCCCGACTGGGCCCTGAAGAACGCCGACGGCAGCGCAGCAGCGCCGAAGTCTGTGCCGTTCGACGTCGTTACCGTTGCCACTGCGCTTGGTCTGACGGACTAAGCCGCGCA
>JBBSQT010000267.1:0-3527 GCA_038243775.1 Actinomycetales bacterium
CCGAGCTGGAACCGGCAGGCACTGCTGGCGTACAGGGGCCCACAGCGGCGCCGCGTGAATTCGCCTCACAGCTTGAGATGCCCGAATCCCGCACAGGCAGCATGACAGCTCGGCTCGGGTCGAGCACGCTTGAGGACACCGATGATTCTCCAAAGACCCCATTTGCACTCAGGTACAGTCCTGCCGTGACCGCGCCGCGGGAATTCTTTACAAGCGGCTTTTCTTTAGCGGTCGCGCCGGAGCTGGCTGGAATGGAATGCTGGCGTTCGTCCTTTGATGCGGTCCCAGAACCGCCGTCCGCGTCGGTTGGGGCCGGTCGGAGTGCTTCAGCAGGCAATTCGGTGCCGCCCGAAGGGACTTCTGAAGGCGAGGTGGCTGCCGGTGTTTCAGGAACTGCCGGTGTTTCAGGAACTGCCGGTGCAGCAGGCGCCACAGGAAGTATCGGGGCGACTACGGTATCTGCGGTCTGGTCGACGACACCCGCAACAGCGTCGGCCACTCCGCCAACAACGGGTTTGAGTGTTCCAGTGACAGGGCGAGCAACGGGTGCCACAACCTCCACAACGGGTGCGGCAACTTGGTCCGCAACTCCCAAAACCGGTGTGGTGACGCCGGAAACAACGTCGGCTACAGGAGGCACCACGGCCGTGGTGACATCACGGACAGGGGCGATGGCGGTGTCGACCAGCGGCACGGAAACCAAGGTGTTTTCAACTTTGTCCGTCAAGCCTGCCACCGGGGCGATAACCGTCCCCACCGTGTTGCTGCCGGTGATGTCCTGGACCACAGGAACTTGGGACAGGGTCTCATCGACAACTTTGACAATCGGGTTCAGGATGCCCGAAAGCAACCCGCCGCCTCGGGGCGAAACCACATTCGAGGTCGACTCTCCCACTTGATTGTTAGACGCCGCATTGGCCCCCGATGCGCCGAGAACAACCAGCAGCACACCTAAAAGGGAGATGCCGAAGGCGATGCGCAACGCCTTGGCCAGGGGTCCCTCAAGCAGCAGTGACTTGTTGCCAAAACCCACGAAGAACACCCCCCTAGCGGTGGCGCGAGAGCGCGCCCCTTGAGACCGTAAAAGCTGAGACCGTAAAAGCTGAGACCTGCAAGCGCCGCCCGAAACTTTTGTGAACTGCGGCACTTCCACGTTTCTCGACTATACGTTCTAAATCGCGGGAATTCCAGCATCTGCAACAAAACGATTCCAGCCGGCCAACTGCGGCCCGTCTCTTGAGCGGTTCTTTAGCCCACGACGGAGGCTCCGCGGGAGACGCTCACCATGTCTTCGCGGGGCACCACCTTGACGCGCTCGCGCATGACGGTGCCGGTCTCGGAGGCTGCTGCGCCGAGTGACTTCTCGTGGGCATCCAGTTCCTGCCACCCCTCCCATGTGGTGAATTCGACGCCGCGTGAATCCAGCAGTTCCACCACGGCATCCGGTGCGGCAACCTCCGCCAGGGGCAGGGCATCGCGGTCGGAGAGCAGGTGGGTGATGGTTTCCAGGGCGTCGCCCTTGGTGCTGCCGATCAGGCCAACCGGTCCGCGCTTGATCCAGCCGGTCGCGTAGACGCCCGGCACGTGGGTGCCGTCAGTGTCCAGGACGCGTCCGCCGGCGTTCGTGACAACGCCGCGCTGGTGGTCAAACTCAACGTCCGGCAGGGCCGAGCCAAAGTAGCCCACGGAACGGTACACGGCCTGGACGGGGTAGTCGATGAACTCGCCGGTGCCGCGCGCGTTCCCCGTGCCGTCCAGCTCGGTGCGCTCAAACTTGATCCCCGTGACCTTGCCGTCTTCGCCGGTGACCTCCACGGGGTTGTGCAGGAAGTGCAGGTGGAGGCGTCGGGAGGCACCCGTGGCGGGGTCGGCGGCGTCGTCCTCCTGCTCAACAAGCCAGTTGGTGAGCGTGTTGACCATGGTCTTGACCTGGTTGTTGGTCTTGACGGCAGCGTCGGAGGCCTCGTCGAAGTCGAAGTCCTCCTCGTACAGGACGATGTCCACGTCGCGGGAATGCGAGAGCTCGCGCAGTTCCAGGGGCGTGAACTTGACCTGGGCGGGGCCGCGGCGGCCGAAGATGTGCACGTCCGTGACCGGGGACGCCTTCAGGCCTTGGTAGACGTTGTCGGGGATCTCGGTGACGAGCATGTCATCGGCGTGCTTGGACAGGACGCGCGCCACATCGAGTGCCACGTTGCCGTTGCCGATCACGGCGATTTCCCTGGCCGTCAGGGGCCATTCGCGGGAGACGTCGGGGTGGCCGTCGTACCAGGAGACGAAATCGGCGCCGCCGTAGGAACCGTCCAACTCGATGCCCGGGATGTTCAGGTCGGCGTCCTTGATGGCACCGGTGGCGAAGATGACGGCGTCGTAGTGCTTTTGCAGGTCCTCGAGCGAAAGGTCCGTGCCGTAGTCGACGTTGCCAAAGAAGCGGATGTCACCGCGGTCCAGCACCTTGTGCAGGGCCTTGACGATGCCCTTGATGCGCGGGTGGTCCGGGGCGACGCCGTAGCGGATCAGGCCATACGGGGCCGGGTAGCGGTCAAAGAGGTCGATGCTGACAACCAGTCCGTTTTGCACTTCGGCGCTCTTGGTCAGCATGTCTGCTGCGTAGACGCCTGCCGGGCCGGAGCCGATGACGGCAATGCGCAGGGGGCGCTCGGCGGTTCCGGGCGCAGCTGAAGTGTGTGATGACACGGATGTGCTCATTTCTATGCGTTCAATTAGCGGCTTATGGATAAGTCTAAGAGAGAGTCCTGATAGTTTCCCGCGTGCCGTAGCTGGCGGTGGCAAGTTCGATCGGCGCCAGCGGACTGACCCGAACCACATCGCCGACGACGACGACTGCCGGGTTGCGCACCCGGCCCGCCTGGGCGAGGCCCGCTATGGTGCCCAGCGTGCCGATGGTGACGCGCTGGTTTTTGGCGAAGCCATTTTCAATGATCGCCACGGGGCAGTCCTTGCCACGCCCGGCCGCTTCAAGGATGGGCATGGAACGGTTCAGCGTGCCGACACCCATGAGCAGGACAACTGTGTGGTCGCTTCCGTGCGGGACGTTCTCCAGCTCCTCGTGGCCGCTGATCATGGTGAAGGCCTTGGCCAGGCCGCGGTGGGTGACGGGGATGCCGGCGGCGGCCGGCACGCTGACAGCGCTCGTGACGCCGGGGACCACTTCCACGTCCACACCGTTTTCCCGGCAGGCGATGGCTTCCTCGCCGCCGCGGCCCAACACGTACGGGTCCCCGCCCTTGAGCCTGACCACACGGTTGCCGGCCCGCGCCTCGCGGACAAGGATGGCATTGATTTCAGTTTGCGGCACCGGGTGGTGGCCGGGCATTTTGCCCACTTCGATGATTGTGACGCTCCCATCGAGGGTGCCCAGCAGACCGCGCGGACCGAGCCTGTCGGCTACGACGACGTCGGCCTCGGCCAGCAGCCGCCGGCCGCGCACCGTGATGAGATCCTCCGCACCGGGCCCGCCGCCAACCAGGGCCACCGAACCCCGGCTGCCCGCAGTCCGGTAACGC
>JBBSQT010000268.1:0-3526 GCA_038243775.1 Actinomycetales bacterium
CCGCAATGCGCCCTACGCCACGCTGACATCTCTCCGGGCGATGCTCGCACGGCACAGAAATCTGCAGGGCATCGTCCGCGCCAGGGAGGCCCTCGAGCTGATTCGGGTGGGCTCGGACTCCAGCACTGAAACACTCCTGCGCCTGGCCATGGCCGATGCAGGACTTCCGGAGCCGGAGCTTCAAATCAAGCTCTGGGATCGTGAGGATGCCCCGTCTGCCGATGCCGGCTACCCGGCTCGGCGCATTGCCCTGCAGTACGACGGCGCCCATCACCTTGACGAGCTGCAGCGCCACAGCGACAGGCGCCGCGACAAGGCATTCAACGCTGCTGGATGGACGGTGCTGGTCTTTACGCAAGAGGACCTGGCAGACGGGTTTGCCTCGGCAATTTTCCGCATTAAGGATGCCCTTCGGCATGCTTGGACTGACCCGTCCGTGGCTTCCGGGTTCTCCTCCGGTCAACACAACACCTAGCTTTGCGACAAGCTGCCACACCGGATTTCACAAAAACAAAACGCCCCCTCACTCGGTGAGAGAGCGTTCTGTTTTATCCAGCCATTGGTGCCATAGCGTTTGGAACAAACACACCATTGGTGCCATAGCGTCTGGAGGGGTGGTTTTAGATCTCGCCGCGGATGAAGGCTTCCACTTTTTCGTGGGCGATGTCGTCGGCGTACTGCTCCGGCGGTGACTTCATGAAGTAGCTGGAGGCCGAGAGGATGGGCCCGCCAATGCCGCGGTCCAAGGCAATCTTCGCCGCACGGATCGCATCGATGATGACACCCGCCGAGTTCGGTGAATCCCAAACTTCAAGCTTGTACTCCAGGGAGACGGGGGCGTCGCCGAAGTTGCGGCCTTCCAGACGAACAAAGGCCCACTTGCGGTCATCGAGCCAGGCGACGTAGTCGGATGGGCCGATGTGGACGTCGTCGGCGCTCAACACGGCTGAGGTGTTGGAGGTGACGGCCTGGGTCTTGGAGATCTTCTTGGATTCCAGGCGTTCGCGCTCAAGCATGTTCTTGAAGTCCATGTTGCCGCCAACATTGAGCTGGTAGGTGCGGTCCAGGACCACGCCGCGGTCTTCGAAGAGCTTGGCCATGACGCGGTGCGTGATGGTGGCGCCGATCTGGGACTTGATGTCGTCGCCCACAATCGGCACTCCGGCGGCGGTGAACTTGTCGGCCCACTCCTTGGTGCCGGCAATGAAGACGGGCAGGGCATTGACGAAGGCAACACCGGCGTCGATGGCGCACTGGGCGTAGAACTTGGCGGCGGCGTCGGAACCGACGGGCAGGTAGCAGACCAGGACGTCAACATTCGCGGCCTTCAGTGTCGCCACGACGTCAACGGGATCGGCGTCGGACTCCACGATCGTTTCGCGGTAGTACTTGCCCAGGCCATCCAGGGTGGTGCCGCGCAGGACCGGAACGTCAAGGTTGGGGACGTCGGCGATCTTGATGGTGTTGTTCTCGCTGGCGCCGATGGCCTCGGAGAGGTCCAGGCCGACCTTCTTGCTGTCGACATCGAAGGCGGCAACGAACTGGACGTCATTGACGTGGTACGGGCCGAACTCGACGTGCATCAGGCCAGGCACCTTGACGGTGGGATCAGCATTGCGGTAATACTGAACGCCCTGAACCAGGGACGCGGCACAGTTTCCAACGCCGACGATGGCAACCCTAATAGGATGATTGGACACAGAACTCCTTCATAATCTCGCACGACCCTGCCTTTACAATGCAAAATTGTCATGACGGGGCCAGGCGCCCGAACGGCGCCCTAACCATACTACTCAACACCCTTTGACCCGAATATGTTCCTTCGAACCGGAATATCTCCTTCACAGAGCGATGCCCAGGGGCGGCACGGGCGCCTCATGCCGGTGCCGCCCATGCAGTCCCCCGGCCTGCCGGTGGCCAGCGGCGGGGATCCGTTACTTCTGTTCCCACCTGTTGATGGCGGATTCGACGGCGAACTCGTCGATCGCGGTCAGCTCGGCGTCCGTGAAGCCCAGGTTTTCGATCGCGGCAACCGTGTTTTCAAGCTGGGCCACGCTGGAAGCCCCCACGAGGGCTGACGTGACGGAGCCGCCCTTGGGCTGCTCGCGCAGGATCCAGGCGATGGCCATCTGCGCGAGCGACTGGCCGCGTTCGGCGGCAATGTCGTTGAGCCCGCGCACGCGTGCCATCTTTTCTGCCGTCAGGTCATGCTCATGCAGGAAGTGTTCCTTGGCCGCGCGGGAATCCGCCGGCACACCGTTCAGGTACCTGTCCGTGAGCATGCCCTGCGCCAGGGGTGAGAAGGCAATGCAACCGGCGCCCACGGCGTCGAGCGTCTCGTACAGGTTGGGGTCCCCGTCCTCGGTCCAGCGGTTGAGCATCGAATAGGAGGGCTGGTGGATGAGCAGCGGGGTGCCCATCTCCTTCAGGATCCGTGCCGCTTCGAGGGTCTGGGTCGGGGTGTAGGAGGAAATGCCCGCATACAGTGCCTTGCCGGAGCGGACCGCCTGGTCCAGCGCACCCATGGTTTCTTCCATGGGGGTCTCCGGGTCCGGGCGGTGGCTGTAGAAGATGTCGACGTAGTCAAGACCCATGCGTCGCAGGGACGCATCCAGGCTCGAGAGCAGCGACTTGCGTGAGCCCCATTCCCCGAACGGACCGGGCCACATGAGGTAGCCGGCCTTGGTGGAGATGACGAGCTCGTCGCGGTGCGCGGCAAAGTCGTCCTTGAGGTGGCGGCCAAAATTGATCTCGGCGCTGCCGGCGGGCGGCCCGTAGTTGTTGGCCAGGTCAAAGTGGTTGATGCCCAGGTCAAAGGCTCGGCGCAGGATGTCCCGCTGCACCTCGAACGGCTTGTCGTCCCCAAAGTTGTGCCACAGGCCCAGGGAGATGGCGGGCAGCTTCAGCCCGCTGCGTCCGACTCGGCGGTAGGGCATGGTGTCATAGCGGTTTTCCGCGGCGTGAAAAGTCATACCTGTCATCTTGCCACGCTATCCGTGTGACCTGCGTCCCGCCCGTCGTGCAGCAACCTCCAGCAGCTCGGCTGCCGCAAAGGCGCAGGCGACGGCTGCATCAGCCAACGCAGCCTGGCGCCGCCGCCGGTCAGTGGCGCCCATAATTCCCATCGTTGCTGCGTGAAGGAGGTCAAGGCCTGCACTGCCCCGACGCAGAAAAGGTGAGCCGGGAGCCAAAATAATGACCACGGCTTGCAATACGTGCCGGGCCCCGAGGACACGGACAACCATTGTGGCCTTGGCGTCCAGCTTGTGTCGAAGAATTTTAGTTGCAATGAAGTCCGGTTTCACTAATTGGCACAATCCGTAACCAGCCCTTAGCGGTTCAAGATAGGACATCTCAGTTCTCCTCTGCGTGATTCGCCGGTCGGTTCACGCGGCGCCGTCTTCCGGGCCCGTGAGCCAGACCGCGGCTTCCGGAGTGGCAACCCGGAAACTGAAGGACTGTTCAAGATAGAGATGGACGGAATCGGCGTCGTGGTGGCTGTAGCCAACGGACAAGTCCTGGCCGG
>JBBSQT010000269.1:0-3500 GCA_038243775.1 Actinomycetales bacterium
GACGGTGCCGGTGGGGTTGTTGGGGCTGCACAGGATCACGGCCGCGGTGGTGCCGGTGACGGCGTCGGCCATGGCGGGCAGGTTGTGCCGGTGGCCGGCGGTGAGCGGGACCTGCACGTCGCGGGCGCCCGTGAGGCGCACCAGGATGGGGTAGGCCTCGTAACTGCGCCACGCGAACACGACCTCCGTGCCAGGGCCGGCGAAGGCTGTCAGGAGCTGCTGGAGCACGGCGAGCGAACCGCCGCCGGCCACGATCCGGTCCCCGTCGATGCCGAGCTTGCGGCTCAGGGCCTCGATGAGGGGATCGCCCATGAGCGTGGGGTACCGCTGGCAGTGCCGGCCTGCCGCCTCAATGGCGGCCAGCACTGCCGGTGACGGCGGAAGGAACGACTCGTTGGACGAGGCGCGCCAGGTGGGCGGGACCTCGCCGCCGGCCTTGGAATAGACCGGCAGCGTGGCCACAAGCCCGCGGGGAACAGGCAGGACCGGGGCGGAAATATCAAGCGTCACTGCAGGCTCCTCGCGGTGTTGGGTGGGATGCGGTGGTGCGGTGGTGCGGTGGTGCGGTGGTGGTTTTTGGTGCTATTGACCGGCGGCGGGGATGGCGGCGGGGTCGGGGGAAACCTCGTCGTCGGCCGGGTAGACCATCTGCGCCGGCGGGTGGTTGAAGCGCTTGGCCACCGGGTAGTAGACGGCTGCCGTGACAACCAGGCCCACGATCCAGGAGATGTCGGCGCCGCCAAGGAGCGGCGTGATGGGGCCGGTGTACATGGCCTGGGCCAGGAACGGGATCTGGATGACAACGCCCAGCAGGTAGGTCAGGAGGGCGGGAACGTTCCATGCGCCGTAGCGGCCCTTGGGATCGTAGAGCGCCGGGACGTCCACCTTTTCCTTGGAGGAGAAGTAGAAATCAACCAGGTTGATGGAGCTCCACGGAATGAACACCATGAGCAGCAGCAGGACAAAGTTCTTAAAGTTGGAGATGAAGCCTTCAGAGGCCACCAAGGCGATGATCACCGAAACCGTGATGAAGCCGATGACATAGGCAAAGCGCACCCAGGGGGCAAAGCGCAGCTGGCGGGTGAAGGCGCTGACGGAGGTCAGGATGGTCATGTAGCCGCCGTAGGCGTTGAGCGTGTTCACGGTCAGCTTGCCCACAACCACCACTATGTAAATCAGCACGGCAATGGCGCCGCCGCCGGCCAAATCGCCGACGAAGGCCACCTGGTTGTCCAGGAAGCCCTTGCCGGCCGGCATGGCGATGGACGCGAACAGAGCTCCGAGGGTCATGGACCACTGGGCGCCCAGGACCGAACCCGAAAAGCATGCGAAGAAGGTTTTGCCGGGGTTCGTGTTGGCCGGCAGGTAGCGGGAGTAGTCGGCAACGTAGGGGCCGTAGGTCAGCTGCCAGCCGGCACTGAGGGAAATCGAGAGCAGGAACGTGGTGATGGCAAAGCCGCCCACTCCCAGGACTGCTCCGACGTCGTGCTTCAAGGCCAGCTGGACGGCCAGGTAGGTGAAGCCGATGATGCCCACGATGGTGGAAATGCGGCCCAGAATGTGGATGTACTTGTAACCCAGCGTGGCAACGAGCACCGTCAGGGCACCAAAAATGATGACGCCGACGGCGGGATTGCCGGTGGGCACGATCTGGTCCACGGCCTGCCCGGCCAGGACGGCGCCGGTGGCGGCGAAGCCCAAGTACATCACGATGACCAGGATCAGCGGGATGACGGCACCGAAAACACCGAACTGTGCCCGGCTGGAGATCATTTGCGGCATGCCGAGCTTGGGGCCCTGTGCTGCATGCAAGGCCATGACGGTGCCGCCCAGCACGTTTCCTATGAGCAGACCCACGATGCCCCAGAAGGCCGTGGAGCCGAAAATGACGGCGAGGGCGCCGGTGACGATCGCCGTGATCTGCATGTTCGCCCCAAACCAGAGGGTGAACTGGCCAAAGGGCTTTCCGTGGCGCTCGCGGTGGGGCACGAAGTCGATGGACCGGCGCTCGACGGCGGGCCCGCTCTTTCGCACCGTTTGAACTCTTGACATGTAATTCCTCCATTGGACTCGGGATGGCGTCCCCCGACTTTCGTTAATCAATCTGAGCACAAAGGAAGGCCGTGCCAGTGACCCCATTCACTTAAGCTGTCTGTGATCTGAGATGTAAGGGCCGTTTTTGTGAGCCGGCACATGCTGGCAGCCGTTATGGGACTATGGTCAAATAACGCCGTGAATCACCGGCGGCGCGGCACTGATGCTCAGCCAGGCCGCCGGACCGCAGGGTCACCAACCACCCACTGGAGGAGAATTTCCATGACCGACACATCAACCGCTTCTGCTGCTTCCGCCGCGTCAACCGCCGCCTCCGATGCCGGTGCGAAGGCCGCCACCCTGCCGTATCCCGACGGCGACTTCTTCGGTTTTGAAAGCTTGCTGCCCGCGAACGAGCTGGCCCGGCTCAATGAAATCCGGGACTGGATGGAAGCCAACGTCCGGCCCATTGCCCGCGACCAATGGAGCCGCAGCGAGTTCCCCGTCCACTTGATCCCCAAGGTTGCCGAGCTGGACATGATCAGCCCCGTGCGCCGCCAGGGCCACTCGCACCTGCTGGCCGGCATGATCACGGCCGCAATCCACCGTGTGGATGCCTCCTTTGGCACGTTCTTCAGCGGCCACGACGGACTGTTCACCGGGTCCATCGAGCTCCTGGCCTCCGACGAGCAGAAGGCCGCCTGGCTGCCGGACATCTACGCGCTGAAGAAGACCGGCGTCTTTGCCATCACGGAACCGCTGGCCGGCTCCGACGTTGCCGGTGGTACGCAGACCACCGCCGTGCAGGACGGGGACAACTGGATCCTGAACGGCGAAAAGCGCTGGATCGGCAACTCCACGTTCTCCGACTACGTCATCATCTGGGCCAAGGATGTAGCCGACGACCAGGTCAAGGGATTTCTCGTCGAGACCTCACGGGAGGGGTTCAGCGCAACCCTGATTGAAAACCGCATTGCCCTGCGGGCCGTGCAGAATGCGGACATTGTCCTGAAGGACGTTCTCGTGCCGTCCTTCAACAAGCTGGCCGGCGCCAACAGCTTCCGCGACACCAACAAGGTCCTCAAGACCACCCGCGCCACGGTGGGGTGGCAGGCCGTGGGCATTCAGATGGCCGCGTTCGACGTGGCGCGGCGTTACGCGGTGGAACGGACCCAGTTTGGCAAGCCGATTGCCGGCTTCCAGCTCATCCAGGAGCAGCTGGTCACGATGCTCTCCAACGCGCAGGCGTCGATGGGCATGATGGTCCGCCTGGCCCAGATGGAAGACGACGGGACGACCCGCAACGAGCACTCGGCCATGGCGAAGGCGTTCGTGACCAAGTGCATGCGCGAGACCGTGGCCCTGGGGCGCGGCATTCTTGGCGGCAACGGCGTGTCCGTGGACTATGAGATGGCCAAGATCTTCTGCGACGCCGAGGCCATCTACACCTACGAAGGCACCTACGA
>JBBSQT010000270.1:0-3496 GCA_038243775.1 Actinomycetales bacterium
AGGGTGCGCCACAGGTAGGACCAGGTGGGGTTGCCGTGCACGCACAGCAAGGTGCCCACTGGCTCCAGCCCTGTGGCCGCAACGTCGGCCTCATTGTCCAGATAGTGCCACTGCCGGCGGGTGCCTGCCGGGTCGATCGCTGCCGTGGAGGGAACGGAGCGCGTGCGCGGCCAGTTCGCGCTCACACCGGGCCAGGGCCCTGCCGCAGACCCGTGCTGCGCCACCACAGCTACCACGCAATTTCCATCATCGCGGTGTTCAGCCCGGATCCGACGCCCATGCACAGCACGCGGTCGCCGGGAGCCAGGCTTTGGGATTCCTGCGCCAGGGTCATGGGCAGGGATGCCGGACCTACATTGCCCCACTTGGGGAAGGTGATGGGGACCCTGTTCCGGACCAGGTCCACGGCCTTGATGATGGCGTTCGTGTAGGAATTGGACACCTGGTGCGTGACATAGCGGTTCATGGAGCGCCAGTCCCAGCCGTCGGTGTGCGCCTCGTCCCAGGCGTCGGTGACGAGCTCCAGGCCGTTGTCCAGCAGGCCCTTGGTGTCGGTGAACATGCCGCCGGGCCCGCCCACGCAGAGTTCGTGGTGCTGGGTGCCGGCCCGTGAAACGCCGCCCAGGATGCGGTGCCCGCCGGGGTGCTTGTCCGCCGGCCCGATCACGGCGGCGGCCGCACCGGAGCCCAGGGTCAGGGTGGCGAACTCCCGCAGGTAGTCCTCGCGCGTGGAGGTCTCGGCGTTGAGCCGCTCGAACGTGTTTTCCTGCGTGGCCTGGGCGTCCTCCCCGGCCACGATCAGGGCGTACTGGATCTGGCCCGAATCAATCATGTTGGCGGCCAGGGTCATGCCGTTGACAAAGCCCAGGCAGGCGTTGGCGACATCGAAGTTCATGGCGGAGGAGGGCAGGCCCAAACCGTTGTGCACCTTCACGGCAACCGAGGGTTCCAGGTTGCGCCGGGTCACGGAGGTGTTGATGAGCAGGCCCACCTGGCCGGCCTCTATGCCGGACTCGGCCAGGGCCTTCGCACCGGCCTCGATGGCGGCGTCGTCAAAGGCGGTGCCGGGAGCCCACCAGCGGCGTTCCTCAACACCCGCCACCCGCTCCAGCAACCGCTTGGACAGGCGCAGGCGCTTGAGGCTGGGCGCCAGCCGGGCATCAAAATCGCTGGACTTGACCACCACCGGAGCCTCCACGCTGGAGACAGCTAGTAAGGCGCTGTTGTGGTGACGAAACGTCGCATTGCCGATCAAGTTCCAGCCTTTTTCTTGAAGTGTGCGGAGTTCTGAGGCACCGCAAACCGGTGCCGCTGCCTTGAAACGTGCGCAAGCAATCCTCGATCGGCCCACGTACAGTTCAAGACCCACCCTTAACTATGCACCTTGCAGGGTGATTCATGCACATGCACGTGAGCGCATACACGCGCGGCGGCACCGGGCGGGAGGGGTAATTTCACGGTAGATTGGCCTTTGAGAAATTGCCCGGCGCAGGAGAAGAAAAAAGTTTGTATCTGAAAAGTCTTTCCGTGCGCGGATTCAAGTCCTTCGCCTCGGCCACCACCTTCGACTTTGAACCAGGCGTCACCGCCGTGGTTGGGCCCAACGGTTCCGGCAAATCCAACGTGGTGGACGCCCTCGCCTGGGTCATGGGGGAGCAGGGAGCCAAGACCCTGCGCGGCGGCAAAATGGAAGATGTCATCTTTGCCGGCACCTCCGGGCGCCCGCCGCTGGGCCGTGCCCAGGTGTCCCTGACCATTGACAATTCCGACGGCGTCCTGCCGATCGACTATGCCGAGGTCACCATCTCACGCACCCTGTTCCGGGCAGGCGGCTCCGAATACGCCATCAACGCCACGCCCTGCCGTCTCCTCGACATCCAGGAGCTGCTCTCGGATTCCGGGCTGGGCCGGGAAATGCATGTCATCGTGGGCCAGGGGCAGCTGGACAAGATCCTGCACGCCACCCCCGAGGACCGGCGCGGCTTCATCGAAGAGGCCGCCGGGATTCTCAAGCACCGCCGCCGCAAGGAAAAAACGCTGCGCAAGCTGGACGCCATGGGTGCCAACCTGGCCCGGCTCACCGACCTGACGGGGGAGATCCGCCGCCAGCTGACCCCCCTGGGCAAGCAGGCCGCCGTGGCCCGGCGTGCGCAGACCGTGCAGTTCGACGTCCGCGACGCCAAGGCCCGCCTGCTCGCCGATGACATCGTCACCCTGGGCACCGCCGTCGAACGTGACGAGGCGGCGGAACTGGCGCTGAAGAACCGCCGTGAACTCGTGGAACGCCAGCTGCAATCCGGCCGCACCCAGCGGGCGGAACTGGAGCAGGGTGCGGCGGCCGCCACCCCCGTGCTCAACGCGGCGCGGGACAACTGGTACCAGCTGTGCGCCGTCCGCGACCAGCTGCGAGCCCTGGGCGTCCTTGCCGCCGAACGCCAACGCCACCTGGGCTCCACCGACGAGGTGCCCGATCCCAGCCGCGACCCGGACAGGCTCGCAGCCCAGGCGGCCCGGCTCCGTGCCGAGGAGGCAGAGCTGGCCCTGGCCCTGGAGGAACGCCGCTACGGGCTGGAAACCGCCATGGAGATCAAGGAGGACGCCGAAGCCGCCGTCCGCGCCGAAGAGCAGCGGGTGCGGGAGCAGATGCGCGCCACCGCCGACCGCCGCGAGGGCCTGGCCCGGCTCGCAGGGAAGGTCGCCTCAGCCCGGTCCCGGGTGGAATCGGCCGAATCAGAGATCGGCCGGCTGCACGGCAGCAGGGCCGCCGGGGCGCAGCGGCACAGTGTCGCTGCAGAGGAGTTCGCGGCACTGGAGTCGCAGGTTGCCGGGGTGGAGGCCGGGGAGGAAAGCCTCGACGCCGACTACGAGGTGGCCGCCGCCGCCCTGGCCGGGGTGGACGAACAGCTTCGGCTCTTTGCGCAGGAGCAGCTCGCCGCGGAACGCGACCGCGATTCGCTCACCGCCCGCCGCGACGCACTCGCCGTGGGCCTGCTGCGCAAGGACGCCGGTGCGCAGCTCCTGGAAGCCCGCCCGGAGGGCGTCATGGACTCCATCGCGCAGCTCATCCACGTGGCGCCCAGCCACGAAACCGCCATCGCCGCCGCCCTGCAGGCCGCCGCCGAGGGAGTGGCCGTGGCCGATGCCGCCGCGGCCGTGTCAGCGCTTGAGCTGGTCAAGGAGCACGACGGCGGACGCGTCACCCTGGTGCTCGCCGGTCCCGCCGGTCGGGCCGGTGGAGGCCTTCAGCGGGCCGCGCAGGCCGCCGCGGCCGCGGTGGCCGGTGCCGCCGTCGGGCGTGTTCAGGTGGTCGGCCCGGCGGAACTGGAACAGGCGCTTGATGCGCTGCTGGCGGGGGTGGTGCTGGTTCCGGATTTGGCGGCTGCACAAGAGGTCCTGGCGCAGGACGCCGCGCTGACGGCCGTGACCGCGGACGGTGACGTGCTCACGGCGTGGTGGGTGCAGGGCGGTTCGGCCACGGCACCGTCGCTGCTGGAAC
>JBBSQT010000271.1:0-3464 GCA_038243775.1 Actinomycetales bacterium
GGGCGTCACCGACGCCTTCGCCGCATCGGAGGCGTTTCTGGGCGCCGATCGCGGATACGACGCCGTCATCGCCATCACCCGCTCGGGCACCACCACAGAGGTGCTGGAAATCCTGACGGCCATCAAGGGCACCGTGCGCACCGTCGCACTCGTGGGCGACGTGAACTCGCCGATCATGGCGTTGGCCGACGCCGTCGTCGAGCTTCCCTACGCAGATGAGCAGTCGGTGGTGCAGACGCGTTTCGCCACGACCGCCCTGACCTACCTGCTGACCAGCGTCGGGATGGATCTCACCGCCGCCGTTGAGGACGCCACGTCCGCCGTCACCGCACCCGTTGAGCAGGAACTGATCGACGCCGAGCAGTTCAGCTTCCTGGGCACCGGCTGGACCGTGGGGCTGGCCCACGAGGCCGGCTTGAAGATGCGCGAAGCAGTCCAGGGCTGGACCGAGTCGTACCCGGCCAAGGAATACCGCCACGGACCCATCTCCATCGCCGCCCCCAACCGCGTCACCTGGATGTTCGGCGAGCAGCCCGAGGGCCTGGACCGCGACGTCGCCAAAACCGGCGCCCTGTACATCAACACCGACAAGCACCCCCTGGCCGAACTGGCCCGCGTCCACAAGGTCACCCTGGAACGCGCCCGCGCCCGCGGCATGAACCCGGACCTGCCGCGCAACCTCTCACGCTCGGTCATCCTGGACGACTGACCATTTACCCGGCACCGCGCATCTTCCTGGAAAGATCCCTGAAAAAGAATTTGGTCTTCATGAACCCTGCCCACAGCCCCGACGGCGATCCCGCCGCCCCGTTTGCCGTGCCCGCCCAGGGACGGCCCGACGTCGTCCTCGCCTTCGACGTTGGCGGCACCGACATGAAGGTGGGCATTGTGCGGGGCAATCTGGGCGAGGGCAGTGTTGAGGTCCTGGACGTCCAGCGCCACCCCACCCCGCTGGAGGAGGGCCGCACGGGTGAGAGCGTGTGCGGGCGGATCGTGGAGCTCACGGGCCAGTACCGTGCCGCGCACCCCGGGCTGCTGATTTCCGCGGTGGGTGTCACGGTGCCCGGCATCGTGGACGAGGAGGCCGGGGTGGGCGTGTTTTCGGCCAACCTGGGCTGGAAGGATTTTCCGTTCACGGCGACCCTGACGCAGGCGCTGGGGGTGCCCGTGGGATTCGGGCACGACGTCGGGATGGCCGGCGAAGCTGAGTTCCGCCTCGGTGCCGCCGTGGGCAGGAAGGACGTGCTCATCCTGGTGATCGGCACAGGCATTGCCGGGGCAGTCCTGTGCGACGGCCACCGGGTCGCCGGCGGCGGCTACGCTGGGGAGATCGGCCACGCCATGGTGCCGGCACCGGGCGGCGGCCTGGCCATCATGGAATCGCTCGGATCCGCCGGGGCCATCGCGCGCCGCTACACCGAATCCACGGGCGAACCGGTGGCCGGCGCCCGCACGGTGCTTGAACTCGCCGCCGCAGGGGACGCGGCCGCGAGGACTGTCTGGGCCGACGCCGTCGACGCCCTCGCCTTCAGTGTTGCCCAGTGCGTGTCCATCCTGGGCACCGAAACGGTGGTGCTCGGAGGCGGGCTGTCCATGGCCGGCCCGGCGCTCTTTGAACCGCTCGCCGCACGGGTGGATGAACTGCTCACCTTCCACCGCCGCCCGCAATACGTCCACGCGGCCTTGGGCGAAAACGCCGGCCTGATCGGCTCCGCCTTGAAGGCGCGCAGCCTCAGCGGTGCCGCCGCGGCGGACGTCCCGGCATGAACAACCCCGGCATGAACAGCCCCGGCATGAACAACCTGGTTCTGACGCTCACACCCAACCCGGCCGTCGACGTCACCTACACCGTGGCCGGCATTCACCTCGGCGCCTCCCACCGCGTCCCCACCCCGCTGTATCGGGCCGGCGGCAAGGGGCTGAACGTCTCCCGCGTGGCGCACCAGCTGGGCCACCCCACCCTGGCCATCGCCACGGTTGGCGGATTGTCCGGGGAACGCTTCCGCGAGGACCTCACCGCCTCCGGCATGCTCCACCAGCTGGTCCCCGTCGCCGCACCCACCCGCAGCAGCATCGCCCTCGTGGACACCGCCGCGGACTGCACCACCAGCATTTTCAACGAGTCCGGCCCGGCCCTTGTGCCCCGTGAATGGAAGGCGCTGGCCGCGGCTGTCGTGGACAACCTTGCCGGTGTGCAGACGCCCGACGGCGTGAGCCGCCCTGGCGTGCTGGTCGGCTCCGGCTCCCTCCCGGAGGCCGCACCCGCCGACTTTTACCCGGCCCTGGTTGCGCTGGCCCATGCGGCCGGGGTGCCGGCCATCATCGACACCTCGGGTGCCGGCATTGTGGCCGCAGCCAAGGCCGGGGCCGACCTGCTCAAACCCAACAACCACGAGCTTCTGGAGGCAGTGGGGGAGCGCGACCTTGTGGCCGCCGCCCGCAAGCTCATGGACTTCGGCGCCAAGCGCGTGCTGGTCAGCGTGGGCGAGGAAGGCATGCTGGCCTTCAATGCCGAGAACCCGGGCGGCTGGATCCAGGCAAAGCTGCCGGCACCCCTGCTCGGCAACCCCACCGGGGCGGGAGACGCGGCGGTGAGCGCGGCCGCCGTCGCACTTGCCAACGGGGTGGAGGAGCTGCGCGAGATTCTGCGCCGGGCAACCTCCTGGAGCGCCGCCGCCGTGCTCATGCAGGGCGCCGGGGAGATTTCACCGCGGTACGCAGAGCTGGCCGACCAGCTCATCATCACAAACCACTGAAACCACGCAAACCACAGACCACCAAGGACGTTTCTTCATGGCTTTGACCAACACGCGCGACATCATGGACCGGGCCGCACAAGCCGGGGTGGGGCAAGGTGCGTTCAACGTCATCCACCTGGAAACCCTCGAGGGGCTGATCGGCGGCGCCGAGGCCGCCGGGCGGCCGGTGATCCTGCAGATTTCCGAGAACTGCGCCAAATTTCACGGCGGCCTGGAACCTGTTGCGCTGGCCACCTTGGCGGCGGCCCGTAAGGCGTCGGTGCCGGTGGCCGTGCACCTGGACCATGCCGAGGACGAGGCGCTGGCGTATGAGGCCGTGGACCTGGGCTTTGGCTCCATCATGTACGACGGCGCCCACTTTGAGTACGCGCACAATGTGGAGGCCACGGCGCGGGTGGCGGCCTATGCCCATGCGCGCGGCGTCTACGTTGAGGCGGAACTGGGCCAGGTGGGAGGCAAGGACGGCGCACATGCTCCCGGCGTGCTGACAGACCCGGCCGAGGCCGCAGCCTTTGTCGCGGCGACCGGCGTGGACGCGCTGGCCGTTGCGGTGGGTTCATCGCACGCCATGACCGAACGCTCCGCCGCGCTGAACCTTGCCCGCATCGCGGAATTGAAGGCCGCCCTTCACGTGCCGCTCGTGTTGCACGGCTCATCGGGGGTCTCGGATGAGAACATTGTGGCAGCCATTGCCGCAGGCATGAC
>JBBSQT010000272.1:0-3435 GCA_038243775.1 Actinomycetales bacterium
ACGAGGCAGCCGGTGCGGGAATCGCGGAGTGTGGCCCGGACGGAACACACTGGTGGTTCCACCATCCGTTGATAGCCGAGATCCTTGAGGATGAGCAGGACGACGACCGGAGGCAGCGGTGGCACGCGGCCTTCGCCGCCCAGCAGCAGGACCGGATCAGCACCGGGAACACACCGGACTTTGAGTCATTGGTGGCATTGGCGGACCACCACCACGGCGCCGGGCACACTGCCGACGCCTACCTGTGGGCATTGTCCGCTTCCGCTGCTGCGGGGGACGCAGGAGGTGCGGCCGAGATGCTGCGCCTGCTCCACCGTGCCATCGTCCTGCACAGCAAACTGCCTGATGCGCAGGAAAGCCAGCGTGAGCTGTGGTCCAGGCTGCGCGCCGCCGCCGAGGAAAGTGGCGCCATGGAAAAAGAACTGGCAGCTGTGGAAGCGCTGTTGGCCCTGACCGACGACGGCGCCACGCCTCTGGACACAGCCGAACTGCTAGTGCGCCGGACGCATCTGCTCTATTCCACGGGACGGTCTTTCATGGGGACCTCCGAGCTTCGCGAGGCACTCCGGCACGCCGGCGCAGACCCAGCCAGCTGGCAATACGCCCTGGCACTGGCCGAACTTGCCCACGTCGAGCTGTGGCAGAACGGACGCGAGGCGGAAGGTCACGCCTCGCGAGCCCTGGCCATAGCGCGTGCGGCCGGCAACCCCCGCGCATTGTCTTACGCGTTGACGGCCAATGCCATGTCAGCAGTAATCAACGGACCTTCACATGCGGCCCGGACCTTTGGCGTTGAGGCCATGGCAGCCGCCATGCAGGCCAAGGACTACTGGGCTTTTGTCCATGCCGCGATGTGGCATGCCAATGCCACCGAGACCTGGACCAGCGAGCAGTTCGCCCACCTCATGCACAAGGCGCGGCAACAGCTCGCGGCGGTCGGGGCGCCGCACGCCTATATCGCGAAAACCGCCGCGCAGGAGGCGGACAGCTTTTTGGCCATCGGCCGCTGGCGAGAATGTGAGCAGGCACTGCGCGTGGCGCTCGGATCGGACCCCGGCACCATCGGCGATGTTGCTGCCCGGTTGTCGGCGGCGCGTTTAGCCCTATGGCAGGGCCGTCAGATGGAGGCTCAGGCGCATCTTGCCCGGGCGGAAGAGCTCCACGCGCAAACTTCCGACTTCATAAACATGAACTTCGATGCCATCCGCGCCGAGGTCTTGCTGGGCGCAGGAAACCCCGAGGCCGCCTATACTGCCGCCATGAATGGCGCCACGGCCACCGGCATGAAGCCGACCATGTGCGAATGGCTCATTCCCCTTGCGGCCCGGTCCCTCGCCGACCGCATTCAGCACGCCCACGATGCTTCGGCCCCCGTGGACGGCATCATGGCGCTCGTTGACGAGCTGGTGCGTCGCTTTCCGGGCGCACTCCGGGAACCCGGCGACGCCACCGCGTTCTATGACCTGCAGGTTGCAGCCTTCAACCAGCTCTACATCGCGGAGGTGGGCCGCGCTCGCAACAGCGCCAACAATGCCAAGGACTGGACCTGCGCCGCCGATGCCTGCCGGGCAGCCATGCTTCTGTGGGAAGAGGCCTACTGCTGTTGGCGGGCGGTGGAATCACTGCTGTTGCACGAACACAGCCAACGCGGTCTGGCCAAGTCTTTCCTGCGCCGCGGCGTGGCGCTCACCGAGGAACTTCAGGCAGCACCCATCCGTGCGCAGTTGGTAGCATTTGCTGCCCGAGCCCGGATCAACATCACCGTGCCAGCTGCTGGCACGCCACCAGGGACCTACGCCCAGCTGCCGGGGCTCACCCAGCGTGAACGGGAAATTCTTAACTACGTGGTCGCCGGGCGAACCTACAATGAAATTGCACGGGACCTGGTGATCAGCGAGAAAACGGTGAGCTCGCACATCTCCAACCTGTTGCGCAAAACGGGCGCCGCCAACCGCGTTGACCTCTCACGTCTAGCGACCCAACCAGCCAGTGCCACCCCCGCACCAATCCCGGGCTTTCGCTGAGCCGTTGGTCAATTTCATGATTCCACGTCTGCTTCGCCCAGCGCTGCCACGAGTCCGTGCTGGAGCGCATAGAGGCTGGCTCCGACCCGGTTACTGGCACCGATCTTGGCGTAGGTCCGCTCAACGTGGTTGCGCACTGTCTTCTCACTCAGGAACAACCGGCTGGCAATCTGGCGGTTGGAGAATCCGCGTGAGACCAGTCCCAGGACCTCGCGTTCGCGTGAGGTGAGCAGGCCATCGCGCCGAAGCTTGGGCGTGTGGTGCCCGGCAACGCTGAGGATCGCGTCCACGCACTCTGGATCGAGCGCTCCGGACGCTCTCTTGCGAAGCAGGCGCACCTTTGCTCGCTCGGGGTTCATCGGTTCGCGGTAGGGCCGTGGCTCCAGCGCTGACTGATATGCCACGGCAGCGGCGAGGATGCGCTCGCTGCGCCCAAGCGCCGAACCCCGGACCCCGAGCGGGTACCCGGTGCCGTCGAGATGCTCATGGTGTGCGCGAGCGAGCGTGCGCACGTCGGCCAGCCCTGGAATCCGATCCAGAACACGCTCGGTCAGGTAGGGGTGCATCCGCACTCGCTCCCACTCCGAAGGACTCAACTTCCCGGGTTTTGACCACACTTGGTTGGAGACGCCGAGCCTGCCGAGATCATGCAAGTGTCCGGCCTGCACAAGCGTGCGGACCTCCCCGGCACCGACGCCGAGCAGTTCTCCGGCCGACTCCGAGAGTGTTGCCACGGCCCGTGAGTGGCCCAGCGTGAACGGGCATTTAAGATCGACGAAGTCACCGATCGCGCAGACCAGCCGGTCAAAGCCGTCGGTCGTGAGCCGCACCTCCGGGTCCGGCGCATAGCCCAAGGCTTCCTTCCACACATCCCCCTCGGGAGCGGCAGCAAAAATTCCTTCGGGGGAGGCAAGAACGGCATCGACTACGGCGGGGTCAAAGTGGCCGCCGCGCCTGCTGCGGGCCATCGCCGCCACCGCATCAAGTCCATACATCCTGTGGTGCACCTCCGCCGTGTCAGCGAACTGCGCGATCCTCATCTCGATCGGGATCGCGTCCCCTGAAACACCAGCCGGGAGCCCGCCGCCGTCGTACCGTTCGAAGGTGTAGGCGAGGGCGGTGGCAACCGCCTGTGACAGGCCGATATGCTCGGCCAGCAGTGCCGCCGACGTGCAGTGTGAGTGAATCAATTTCCCCAGCTGTCCGTGAGCGTCCAGGAACAGCGTGCGCATCAGCTTCAGCCGCTGTGGAAGCGGTTCACCCTTGCCCACATTGCCAAGCAGGAAAAGCATGTAGGGCATGCCGGACCAATCGACAAAATAGGATTCGTGCCGGACCGCAATGTCGTCACCAAACCATTGGGCGTACTCCTGGGAGTCGGCGTGACACCCAATCCACATCACCAAAGTGG
>JBBSQT010000273.1:0-3432 GCA_038243775.1 Actinomycetales bacterium
ACCCAAGAACCGGGCATACTGTATTTCCCAAAAGAGGGTGTTTCCCATGAAATTTTTGAAAACCTGGCTGGCAATTCTGGGCTTGCTTGCCGCATTCGCCATCGCCGGTCCGGCACCGGCCCAGGCTGCACCGTATTGCGGCATCACCTGGGGTTCCCTGGCCAAATCCTCCGGTGCCGCCTCAGGCCCGACGTCCGCTCCAACCATCGGCGATGTCCGGGCCGGCCAGCACGCCTGCTTTGACCGCATGGTTGTGGACATCAAGGGCCACACCAGCGGGTACGACGTGAGATACGTGGCCGCGGCAACCAGCGTTGGCAGCGGAATGAACATACCGCTTCGGGGCGGCGCCATTCTCCAGATGACCGTCCAGGCGCCCGCCTACAACGCCTCCGGCATTCCCACGTACCTGCCAGGCAACCGGGGGGAGCTGGTCAACGTCTCGGGCTACGCAACATTCCGCCAGCTGGCCATGGCGGGCAGTTTTGAAGGCAGCACCACGCTCGATCTGGGTGTCCGCGCCCGGCTCCCATTCCAGGTGCTGGTCCTTCGCGGCCTCGGTGACGCCACCCGTGTGGTCGTCGATGTGGCGCACCGCTGGTAGCAGACGAACCATGCTGAGGGCGAGGGCCGCCGTCGTACTAGTTTGAAGTACGACGGCGGCCCTCGCCTTTGGCTTGATCGAACGTCTTGGTCCCACCGTAGGCGCCCTCCGGACGATGAATTTTCTTGCCCAAAATCAATCGAAAATAAATACTATAACCTATTGCGGAAGTGTTACGGATACGGTAACGTAGGTCTTATGAGCATTCGGGAGCGCGAACCGGGCAACCGGGGTGAGGCAACCACCACACTGAACGTGGCGGGACTGGTCGACGCTCTTGCCCTTCCTTCCATTGAACCTCTCGCCACTGACATTGCAGCACTGTCGGGACTGCCCGAATTGCCGGTTTTGGGGGAGTCCGGCCCCGCTGCCTGGTCCCAGCTCGATGGTGTTCGGGCCTTGATGGATGGTTGCGGGGATGCCATCGCAGCCTTGCGCCGGCACCAGAACCGCTGTGCGGCAGAGGTCGCCATCATGGTGGAGCGGATGGAGTCCACGGCAGTGCTGGAAGGCAAACTGCTATCCCTCGACTGGTGGCAGCGTGGGTGCGCCATTGATCAGATCACCTCTGAACTGGCTGTCCTGCTGCAGGTGACCGAGGGTGTGGCCGGACGCTTGATTGAGCAGTCCGTCACGCTGGTTCGCCTCCTCCCGGCCACGCTGGACCGGCTCGCCGAGGGTGATCTCGCATGGGACCACGCCGTGGTCATTGCCGAAGAAGCCAGCCTGCTGCGGGTTTCCGGGGTTTGCCAGGAAGCCATCGATGCTTTTGAAAAACAACTGCTGGGGCTTGCCACGAACAAGACACTGCCGAGCTTCAAGTCCACGGCCCGCCGGATTCGTGAACGGAGCCACCCGGAAAGCATCGTTGCGCGCACCCGGCGGTCTTATGCGGACAGGAATCTGCGCGTCAACAGAGGCGCAGACGGCATGTCATGGATGGCCCTTTACGCCCCTTCGCCCACTATCGAAGCCATCTGGGACCAGTGCACCTACACCGCCCAGGCTGCGCAGGGTGCCGACGAGGACCGGACCCTGACTCAACTAAAGGCTGATATTTGCGCCGCCCTCCTGCTGCGCCAGTCCATGGCTGAGAACAGCATCCATTCTCCTGCCCGTACCGAAAATGAGGCTGCCTTCCCTGATTTTGGGAGCTCTGGGTCTTCATCACGTGATGAAGCCTCAGCGACTGAATCCGCCGCGGGTGAGGCTGCTTCGGCTGAAACTGCCGCGGGTGAAACTGCCGCGGGTGAAACTGCTTCGGCGGCTTCCGGCGCCGGAGGTGAGTCTGTCCCGCGATATTTCGGGCCGGAACCAGATGTTTGCGGTGATGGAAGCTGTGCAGACCAGGGCCGCGGGGATTCCCTGCCTTCGGACTGGCAGATCCCTGTCTTTGATGACCCCGACTACACGGTTTCTGGGTTCGTCGAGCCCGATCCAAGGAACTATCCGGACTGGAGACCCGTCGCCCAGCTGCCAGTTTTGATCCCGGCGGACCCGCCGGTGGAAGCCGAACGTTTGTCGGGGCCGCCTGCCAAGTCCGCTTGCAACCCGTCCGGTGACACGACTGACTTGTGGCCCCCTTTGCCACAGGTCACCCCGGTGGTGCTGATCCCTGCCCTGTCCCTGCTGGGAGAAACGAACGAGCCCGCCTGGATGGACGGGGCAGGTCCCATCAGCATGGAAGTCGCCAAGCGGATGGCGGTGCAGGCAGGTAGTTTCCTGCGGGTGCTCGTCGACCCCATCACCAACAAGCCGCTCGACAGCGCCCCCGACCGCTACAGGATCGACCAGGCCATGCGGACCATGCTGCTGATCAGGGATGAATACTGCGAATTCCCGGGTTGCACCGCCAAGGCGATCAATTGCGACGTCGACCACATCAAGAGCTTTGAGAGCGGCGGACGCTCAATTTACAACAATCTGGAGCACCTTTGCGCCCATCACCACCTCGTCAAGCACTACAAGGATGACAAGGACAGGACCGGCACGCGACGTTGCATCGACGAGCCGGAACGGCAGAGCCTTCGGCTGCGTGGGTGGACCCCGCGCAGGGAAGACGACGGCAGGGTTTCGTGGACCTCGCCAGCAGGCCGTTACTGCCCGCCCGAGGCAAATGAAGAGCGCAACCCCGCCTACCCGGGTTGGCTCAAGGGAGTCATCGACGGCTCCTTGAGCCAAGAAGTGGATGGTGCGCCCGCTGGCGCGCCAGGCCGGCCAAGCGATCCTAACCAGCCGGACCAGCCGGACCAGCCGGAGGAGTTTGCTTCCGGCCGGGAAGACGACGACATCCTGACGCAACTGGCCCTCCAGCGGGGCCTCGAGCAGCCGTGGCTCGGTTGTGCCGAGGCGGCCTGACGGAAGTCGGTGGCTCAGGGCATAGGGGCGGCTCTGGGCATGAGTCAGGCGCAGGCGGCGACTGGGACCACGGGCGTGTGAGGCGTGAGGCCTGACGCTTGGGACACGTCAGTAGCGGTCGGGCTCGTTCCCCAGCTTGAACCGACGGCCTTGGATGCTCTTGGGCGTGATTTCCACGAACGTGTATTTCAGTGTCGGCAGCCATGGGGCCAGCGGCAGCTCATTGGCGATGTCAATCTCGGACTGGGATTCAAGCACCCGGGCTTTGCCCTTGAGCACCACGCTCCAGGCCTCGTCCTCGGCAAGGCCGTCAATTTCGAAGGCGACGGTGTCGTTGATCGTCAATTCGACAAGTTTTGTACCCGGATTGGTGCGGATGAGCAGCTTGCCGTCGTGGGCCAGGTAGTTGATGGGAAAAATGTCAGGCTCGTTGGCAACGCTCAAGGCAAGACGGCCAAAGCGCGTGTGCT
>JBBSQT010000274.1:0-3402 GCA_038243775.1 Actinomycetales bacterium
ATCCGCCCACCAGGTGGATGAGCCCGTCAACGGGCCCGTAGCCTTCCCGGATGTCGGCGGCCATCTCGGCCACGTCTTCGGGATCAGCCAAATTGCACACGAGGGGGACGGCGCCCGGGGTGAGCCCGGCAGCGGCAGTGATGCGTCCGGCGTCGGACCCCACCGTGAGAACACGCATGCCCGCAGCCAACAGGGCGCCGGCCACGGCAATGCCGGCGGCACTGCTGCCGCCGGCAATCAAAACCAAGGGATTGTCCATGTTTTCCACACTACCAACTTATGCGGCAGTGGCACCTGTGATGCCGGAAGTGGAATCAATGACGCCGCGCATTTTCTTGTTCAGGGCCTCGTAGAACATGGAGTGCGGGAACTCGTCGTCCATGACGGCGTCGGTCATTTCGCGCAGCGGTGCGCTCAGCGGCAGGGCGTCCGGGCCCTTGGCCCAGGTGGAGGCCGGGTGGGGTGTGAGCGTGGCTGCGACGAGGTCGTAGGCGGCCAGCCAGTGTGCCACCTTGGGGCGGTCGATCGAGCGCCAGTACAATTCCTCAATCTCATGCCCCAGTGCGATCACAACTTCCGGCACCTGCTCCCAGTCGATCGTGAGCTTGGTGTCGGTCCAGTGCAGCACGTGGTGCTGGTGCAGCCAGGCGAAGAGCAGCTGCCCGCCGAGCCCGTCGTAGTTGCGCACCCGCGATCCGGTGATGGCGAAGCGGAAGATGCGGTCAAAAATGACAGCGTACTGGACCAGTTTCGCGTGCTTGCGGGCTTCGGGGGACGCCTTTTCGTCGTGCTCAATGGCCACCGACTCCCGGTAGGCGGTCAGGTCGCAGCGCATTTCCTCCAGGGAGTAGAGGAAGTACGGCATGCGCTGCTTGATCATGAACGGGTCAAAGGGCAGGTCCCCGCGCATGTGGGTCCTGTCATGGATGAGGTCCCACATGACGAAGGTTTCCTGGGTGAGGGTCTGGTCATCGAGAAGGTCGACGGCGTCCGCCGGCAGGTCCAGGCGGGTCACCTGGGCGGCCTCCCGGACCACGCGGCGGAAACGGGCGGCCTCACGGTCCTGGAAGATGGCGCCCCAGGTGAAGCTGGGGGTTTCGCGCACGGCAACACTTTCCGGGAACAGCACGGCCGAGTTGCTGTCATAGCCGGGGGTGAAGTCGATAAAGCGCAGCGGCACGAAGAGCTTGTTGGAGTAGCTTCCGGCTTCCAGCTCGCCAATGAACTCCGGCCAGATGACCTCCACCAGGACGGCCTCAACATGGCGGCTGGTGGAACCGTTTTGCGTGTACATGGGGAAGACCACCAGGTGGCCCAGGCCGTTGACGCGGTTCTCCTGCGGGTTGAACGCCATCAAGGAGTCCAGGAAGTCCGGGACGCCCAGGCCGTTGGCAACCCAGCGGGTGAAGTCCGCAACCAGCAGTTCCAGGTACGCGGCGTCGTGCGGGAAATTAGGGGCCAGCGCGGTGATGGCGGAAATGATGGAGCCAATGAGTTCCGCGGCGCCGGCGTGGTGGGCGGATTCAGGGACGGAGCCGTCCTTGACCTGAAGTTCCGCCAGCGCCGTGGCTGCCCGCTTCAATTCCAGCCACTCCGGACTGGCGGCCAGCGATGAATAGTCGAAAGCGGTGGCGTTTCCCGTGTTTTCCATTGTCATGCTCATAGTTTCAAGTCCCTGCTGCTCGGTTATCTTTTTTCGAGCGTAGCAATGAGAGAGTAAAACTAATGACGAAAGCCCCCGAGCATAAGAAAGTCTCTCGCTCGGGGGCTGGTGGCCAGCTCCTGCATCAGCTGATGTGACGCTTCGCTGCCCTTGTGCTTCGCGGAGTGCCCTTAGGCTTCGCGCAGTGCCCTTGTGCTTCGCGCAGTGCCCTTAGGCTTCGCGCAGTGAAAGGGCGACGGAGTTGATGCAGAAACGCTCATCGGTGGGTGTGTCGTAGCCTTCGCCCTTGAACAGGTGTCCCAAATGGGAATCGCACGCCGTGCAGCGAACCTCGATGCGCTCCATGCCCATCGACTTGTCGTGCAGGTAGCGCACCGTGCCCTCGGCGAGGGGCGCGAAGAAGGACGGCCAGCCGCAGTGTGAGGAGAACTTTTCCTTGGAAGTGAACAATTGCGCACCGCAGGCGCGGCAGGCGTACACGCCTTCCTGCATGGAATCCCAGTACTCACCGGTGAAGGGCCGCTCGGTGCCGGCCTGGCGCAGCACCTGGTATTCGGCGGGGCTCAATTCGTCACGCCACTGGGCATCGGTCTTGGTTATGGAGGGGGAACTTTCAGAAGTGGTCATATCCTACTCAACGCTTAAGAGTCGCCAATAAATCCCGAATCGGAGTACAGATGCAGCACCGGCAATCCGAGCTTTCGCTGGGTCTGGGTGGCCCAATCCTGGCGGAACGTGTCCGCAACGGCATGGGGACGGGTGACCACCACCGCCTGCCTGGCCCCCGAGTCGGAGACCTTGGCAACCAAGGCGGTTACGGCGTCGCCCACGGCAACCTCACCGACGGCCCTGGCTCCGGCAGCCTCAAGAACCAACAGGGACGTCGCCAAAATGTCCTGGGCCTCGATCTTGCGGGCGGCCGCATCAGGCTGCTCACCGAATTCGCGCAGCGCGCCGGGCAGGTCCAGCATGGTCAGCTGGTCGATGACATCAACGAACAAATTGCGTTTGATGTCCGCCGGAACCAGCAGCACCAGCTCCACGTCCTCCTCCGGGCCGTATAGGTCGGTGATGTTGAAAGCATCCACGGATGTCAACGGTTCTTCTGTCAGGATAATGATTGCCTCGCTCATGGCACCAGCATAAGGGGCCGGGCGGGGAAACCGTGGCAGCGGGGCACGGTGTGCGAAGAAAGTTACGCGAGCACCCGGTGAGCCGCTCGACGCGGCGGCAGCGCGTGGGCAGAATGGGAACATGGCATCCTCCGATCAGCAAGCACGTTCATGGCCTAAATGGGTTGCCTTGGGAGCCGGCGCGGCAGGGGCAGGAGGCGTCGCGGTGGTGGCGGCAACGTCCACCCTGGCCGCATTCTTTGCCCGGCGCGTGGTCACCCCCGAGAAGCACCGGGCCGACGATGTCGCCATTTTGGCGGTCATCCCCAAGGGCCCGGACCTGCAGATTGTTCTGGAAGCAACTCCCGACACCATCATTGACGGGCACTACGGACTCTATTTCAACGACAGCAGCGCCCACGCGATCGTCGGCCCCATCATCTCCTACGTGCCGCGTGAAGGCAGCGTCACGCGCTCCGTCATAGCCGTCCACGGCGGGAACCTGCGCACGGCAAGGTCCGGCTGGTGGTCCGGGAACCTGTACTCGCACCCCGAGCAGATGGGACTGGACTTCGAGGATGTGCAGCTGCCCCTGCCCGGCGGCTCCGGCCCCGCCTGGCTGGTGCC
>JBBSQT010000275.1:0-3394 GCA_038243775.1 Actinomycetales bacterium
GCCAGCGAGTACTCGATGACCTGGGCGTGCCCGTCCGTGGTGTTGCCGCTGCGGATGACAAAACCGCCGTGCGGCATGGCGCTGTGGTCGCGGGCCAGCTCTTCTGCGGAAATGAAGGAGACCGTGGTGTCGTACTGGTCAAAGTAGTGCTCCATGCCCACGATCTCCGCGCGCACGGCCTCCTCGGAAGCTCCGTCCTCCAACACGACGAAGCATTCACGGGTGTGCTTCTGGCGCGTGGTCAGCTCGGGACGTGAGCCGCTGCGCACCTCCTCCATGGCGGCCTCTGAGGGAATGGTGTACTGCACGCCTCCGGCAACGCCGGCCACCCGGCGGATGGCATCCGAATGCCCCTGGCTCAGGCCGCGGCCCCAGAAGGTGTACGTTTCGCCGTCGGGCAGCAGGGCTTCGCCATAGACGCGGTTGATGGAGAACATGCCCGGGTCCCAGCCTGCGGAGATCAGTGCCGTCTTCTTGTTTGCCAGGGCGGGAGCGTCGACGGCCGCGAAGTGCTCGGGGATGCGCGCGTGCGTGTCAAAGCTGTCGACCGTGTTGAACAGGGCGGCCAGTTCAGGTCCCTGCTGCGGCAGATCCGACTTAGAGCCGCCGCACAGGATCAGCACATCAACCTGATCCGTGTGCCCGCCCAAAGCATCCATGGAGAAGACGGGGGCGCCGGAGTTCAAGGGAACCAGATCTGAGGGGTTGCGGCGCGTATAGATGCCCACCAGTTCCATGTCCGCGTTCTTGGCAATGGCGGCCTCAACGCCGCGCCCCAGGTTTCCGTAACCGGCAATTCCAATGCGAATCGGTGCACTCATCAGTTATTCCATCCATGTCATCGGGCCGCACTTCGCTGGCGGCCGCATTTTCGCTACCGACAACGGTACCGCCTGCCACGCTGCCGGTGCACAGCGGAACCGGCAGGCGGACAGGGAAGGCGGGGTCCCGGCGTCGTACTGTGGGGACAGCGAAGTACCGGCCGGAAGATCAGCCCCCGGAGAGCTGCTGTTCCAGGAACCCCAGGGTCTTCTCCCACGCCAGCCGCGCGGATTCGGGGCGGTACATGGCAGCGTTGGCGTCGTTGAAAAATGCATGCCCGGCCCCGGGGAACACTGCGGGGCGGAAGTCGACCCCCGCCACCGCCATGGCGGCGGTGAGGTCGGGGAGGGCATCGGTCAGGTGGGAATCGTCAGCGCCGTAGAAAGCCAGCACGGGGCAGGCAATGCCGAAGAGCTCGTCACCCTCATGCGCTGCATGGCCGTAGAAGGGCACGGCCGCCGCAAGCCGCGGCTCCTGCATCGCCAAAGCAAACACGTAACTGCCGCCAAAGCAGAAACCAATGGCTGCCGTCTTATCCGCCCCCTCCGGAGTGGCCTCCAGGTAGTCAAAAACAGTGGCAACCCCTGCCCTCACATCCACCCCCCTTTCGGGAGAATTCATGGGTGCCGAGGCCGCCCGGATCTTCGGCTGAACATCATCGCGGGCCGCCGGATTGTTGCGGCGTTCGCCCAACTCGGCCAACAACACCGCATCCAGGCCCGCCAAACCCATGAGATCCGGCGCCATGGCAAGATAGCCTTCCGCCGCAAATCTGTCGGCCACGTCGCGTATGTGCGGGACCAATCCCCAAATCTCATGGATCACCAGCACTGCTCCCCGTGCGGTGCCCGCCGGTTCCGCCCGATACGCCTGAAAATCCTGTCCTGCCGCCGAAAAATCGATCATCGTTCCCATGGGACCACTCTGGCACCATTGCCGTTCCGGGGCCAGGGAAAATTCCGAGGCCTGCCCGCCTGCCGGTAAACTTGATGTGGGTGTTTTCCCCGCCCCGACTCACCACCAAAGGACCACACCCATGAGCTTGATCCGCCTCAACGACGTTTCCGTGCGCTTTGACAAGGTCCAGGTGCTGCGCGAAGCGTTCTTCAAGCTTGAGGCAGGTGACCGGGTGGGCCTGATCGGGCGCAACGGCTCCGGCAAGTCCACGCTCCTGAAGCTCGTCATGGACCAGGTGGAGCCCGACACCGGCACAGTCAGCATCGAGCTGGGTATCAAAATCGGCTACTTCTCACAGTTCTCCGAGCTCAATGGTTCCGCCACAATCCTCGAAGTTCTCGAAGAAGTCTTTGCCCATGTGAAGGACGTTGAGGCTGAGTTGGCGGAGATCGACGCCGCGCTCGCCGTGGATGTGCCCGAGGCCGAGATGGACCGGCTCATCCACCGCCAGTCGGAACTTTTTGCCGACATGGACCGGCTGGACGGCTGGGACTACCAGCGCAGCATCGACAAGGTCCTGACAACGCTCGGCTTCAACGAAGCGCACCGCGTCTGCGCCATCGACGACCTCTCCGGCGGCTGGCGCAACCGTGCAGCACTGGCCAAGATCCTGCTCGAGGCCCCCGACGTCCTACTTCTCGATGAGCCCACCAACTACCTTGACGTGGCGGGCGTTGAATGGCTGGAGGCCTGGTTCAAGAACTTCAAGGGCGCGGCCATTATTGTCTCGCACGACAGGAAGTTCCTGGACGCCGTGGTCACACGCATCATCGAGGTGGAAAACTTCCACCTGCACGAATACCCTGGCAACTTCGGCGAATACGTGGTGGCCAAACAGTTCCGACTCAAGACGCTGGAGAGCCAGTTCATGCACGAGTCCGAGCTGCTCGCGTTTGAGGCCGAGGGCATTTCGGACCGCCGGGAGGCTGCCAAGGCGGCGTCCAGGGGGCTCGATTCGAAGCTGTCCAAGATCAAGAAGTCGCGTGCGCCGCGGCCGGTGGACAAGATCATCACCGAAATTTACGGCGGCCTGCATGTCAAGGATGTGCTGTGCCGGGTGGAGTCGCTGGGCAAGTCCTACGGTGACCGCACCCTGTTCAGCGACCTCAGCTTCGAGATCCACCGCGGCAACCGGATCGTGGTGCTGGGTGCCAACGGTTCGGGTAAGTCCACGCTGCTGCGGACCCTGACGGGGGAGGAGTCGGCCGACGCCGGGCACGTCACCTGGGCTAAGGGTGGCGGGCTCGTGTCCTACAACCAGGTCCTGGCCGATCTGGACCCGGAGGACACCGTCACCCACGCCGTCAATGCCATGCCCGACAGCCTGGCCCTGACCGCCACGAAGAAGTCCGTGAACCGTTTCCTGGCCATGTTCCAGTTCTCCGAGGCCGACCTGAAGCAGCGCATCGGTGCGCTCTCGGGCGGCCAGAGGGCTCGCGTCGCCATGGCCCAGTGCCTGCTGTCCGGCGCGTCCGTGCTGGTCCTCGATGAGCCCACAAACCACCTCGACATGTCCAGCACCCAGGTCATGGAGCGCGCCCTGCTGCATTTCCCCGGTGCCGTCCTGGTAGTCAGCCACGACCGCTTCTTTACCGACAAGATCGCCAACCGCCGC